>JANWKO010000261.1 GCA_025451335.1 Gammaproteobacteria bacterium | reverse complement strand
CACGCAGCCATTGTGCTAAAAATTCAGCTGCGGCTGGATTATGTGAAACATCAAAAATACGTGTAATTTCACCAGGAAAAACTTGAATTCGTCCTGGCAGATTAACTTCTGCTAACGAATTTTGAATAACATCTAGCGTGACCGGCAATTTTTCTTGTAATAATTCAATACACATCAATACGGTGGACATATTCTGCAAGGCTAATTTAGAGAAAGGTAAGTTTTCTAATTGATTTTTTTCACTCCACCAATTCCAATGTGTAGCATGTTTCTCATATCCAAACTCTCGGGTTTGGCAAAACAAATTCGCTGAAATTTCACGAGAATAATCAATTAGCGTGAGAGGGGGATCAAAATCACCACATATAGCGGGTTTACTTTTCCGAAAAATTCCTGCTTTTTCATAAGCAATTTTCTCGCGGGTATCACCTAACCAATCAACATGATCAATGCCTATGCTAGCAACAATTGCAACATCAGCATCTATTGTATTTGTCGCATCAAATCGCCCACCTAAACCCACTTCCAAAATCCAAACATTGAGATTGGAAGTATGAAAAATCTCAAATGCTGCCAAGGTCGTAAATTCAAATGGTGTTAATGTAATATCACCTCGAACGGCTTCAATATTCTCAAAAGCACGACAGAATTGTTCATCGCAAGCGTCCTCACCTTGGATTCGCACATATTCGTTATGACGAAACAAAACCGGCGAAGTAAAAGCGCCCACTCGATACCCTGAATTCATATAAATTGCTTCTAATCCCGCGACACAAGAACCCTTACCATTCGTTCCTGCAACGGTCACAACTGGACAAGATACTTTTGACAAATTCATACGTGATGCAACTTGTTTTACGCGTTCCAAACTGAGATCCATTTCTGTCACATGTACAGATTGAATACGATCTAACCATTTCGATAAGTTCATTAATTGCACAAATTCACCTCTAACAACATGTTTAAAACCCTCTTCATAACCTTTGCATTGTCTGTGCAAAAGCAGGTGAAAACAAGCCACCCCCAAAATTATCCATTTTCTTAACCAGCTTTAACACATTAGACACAGAATATATCCACAGAATAATACATCTATAACTACATGAATTTAATATAAAAAAAAAGCTTTTCAACAGAAATTCCCACCATAATAAATAAAAATAATAAACAAAAGAATATATATAAAAAAGATGTTTTAATTAAACATGGCATCAATCAAACCTGAATGAAAATAATTGACATCTGCTCAAATGCTGCCTATCATTAGCCCCCTGATTTTTAAAATGTATTTAAAGTAGGCAATACTATGAAAAGAACATTTCAACCCAGCGTTTTAAAACGTAAAAGAACCCATGGATTTCGCGCACGTATGGCAACTAAAAACGGTCGACTCGTATTAAGCAGACGTCGAGCTAAAGGTCGTGCAAGACTTTGTCCTTAATTTGTTTTCCCCGAAATCATAGACTGATAACAAAGGCTGAATTTAAAAATATCTTTGATAAATCGCACAAAGTTAATCAAAGATATTTGTTAGCCTTATTTAAACCTAATCAAAAGCCTTATGCTCGACTAGGTTTAGTGATTGGTAAAAAAGTAGCAAATAGCGCGGTTGCTAGAAATCGAATTAAGCGCGTCATACGTGAAAGTTTTCGTCTAACCCAGGATAAGTTATCAGGTTTAGATATCATCGTAATTGGCAGGCATCAATGCGATACGTTAAATAAGATGGAACTACGTAAAGGTATAGACCGACTGTGGGAAAACTTGCAGACATTTTATCGTACTTGCTCATCTTAATTATCAAGGCTTATCAATTCTTTATAAGCCCGTTATTAGGAAATTGTTGTCGTTTTTATCCATCTTGCTCAACTTATGCAAGCAAAGCCATTCATCTACACGGCATCATTTATGGTAGTTACTTAACTTTAAAACGAGTTTTACGTTGTCACCCTTGGCATCCAGGTGGCATTGACCATGTTCCGGAGCGACACTCAAAATGACAAACATATTGGATTACTTACGATTTGCTCTTTACGCAATTTTAATCATTATCTTATTCATGCTTTATCAACTTTGGGATAAAGAACATCCTGTGCAGCAACCTGCAACGGTTAATTCGCAAACGGAAAAAGTGACTAATAACTATATTCCGGAAATTACGTCGGAATCTAAATCAACTAGCAGTACAACAGCCGCAACTCAAACCACTACCCCAACAACAGAAGTTGCTAGCAAACACATCATTCATGTTCAGACAGACATTTTAAAAGTTGATATTGATGCTTTAGGCGGTAATATTACGCAAGTCGACTTAGTTAAATTTCCTGAATCCTTAAATTCAAAAACACCTTTCATATTACTAAATAATAATCCAACCACTCGCTATCTTGCACAAAGTGGATTGCTAAGCTCGAATGGTCCAGATACTTCAAAAGGCCAAGCAATTTATACAAGTGATTCAACCAATTATTCTCTTCAGAATGGCCAAAAAGAATTACAAGTTAAATTGAATTGGCAAAATCAAGATGGTTTAAAAATTACAAAGATTTTCACTTTTAAACCTGACAATTATGAAATTGGTGTTAATTATCTTATTGATAATCAATCAAAACAGCCTTGGGAAGGTAATCTATATTTGCAATTAATGCGAACAGATAGTCCACCTGCAGGTACAGGATCTGGATTAACAAATTTAGCGACTTATTTTGGCGCTGCTGTTTCAAGCCCACAAAAACCATTTGAAAAAATCAGCTTCAAAGATATGACCAAACAAAATCTCAATCAATCCATCACGGGTGGTTGGGCTGCAATGGTTCAACACTATTTTGTCAGCGCCTGGGTCCCTGATAAAAATGTTACATCGCAATATTTCACTCGTGTTACAAACGATGGTTTATATACGGTAGGTATGATTGGACCTAAAGTTTCTGTGACCCCTAACGCTAAGACAGATCTATCAGCTAAGTTCTATGCCGGACCATCTATAGCAGATCAATTGAAGCAAGTGGCACCTGGATTAGATTTAACGATCGACTATGGTTGGTTTTGGTTTATTTCAGTCATCATCTTTTGGATGATGAAAAAAATCTATGATGTAGTGGGTAATTGGGGATGGTCTATTGTACTAGTCACCGTCATTATCAAGCTTTTGTTTTATCATTTATCTGCCAAAAGTTATCGTTCTATGAATGCCTTAAAAAAATTACAACCTAACATTAATGCATGAAAAGAACGCCTTGGAGAAGACAAACAAAAGTTCACTCAAGCCACCCTAGAGTTGTATAAAAAAGAAAAAGTGAACCCAATGAGTGGTTGTTTACCTATTCTTATTCAAATTCCAGTGTTTATCGCTTTGTACTGGGTATTGATTGAGAGCGTTTATTTGCGACAAGCACCATTTATTCTTTGGATCCATGATTTGTCTATCAAAGATCCATACTATGTACTTCCCATTTTAATGGGCTTGTCCATGCTATTGCAGCAACGACTAAGTCCACCTCCACCAGATCCTATGCAAGCAAAAGTGATGATGTTTATGCCGGTCATTTTCACTATTTTGTTTATTAACTTCCCAGCTGGCTTAATGTTGTACTGGTTTGTTAATAACACGCTTTCTGTTCTGCAACAGTGGTACATTATGCGTAGCATGGAAAAAGCTGAAAAAGGAAAAAAGAAATAGGTTCACCATGGAGAAGGTGACTATTCAAGAAACTATTGTAGCCCCTGCCACACCGCCTGGCAGGGGTGGTATTGCGGTTATACGAATTTCTGGTCCCAACGTCAAAAGTATTTCTGAACAACTTTTAGGCAAAATTCCTTCACCTCGTTATGCCAGTTTTACTATTTTTCGAGATGAACAAGGTTTCCCAATTGATGAAGGCATTGTCTTATTCTTTCCAGGCCCAAATTCTTTCACTGGAGAAGATATTTTAGAGATTCAGGGGCATGGTGGCCCCTTTGTTGTTGATGGCTTGTTACGTCGAATTTTGGCCTTGGGAGCCAGGTTAGCTCGTCCAGGTGAGTTTTCGGAACGAGCATTCTTAAATAATAAGTTGGACCTTGTTCAAGCAGAAGCCATTGCGGATTTAATAGATGCTTCTTCGGAACAAGCCGTTAGAGCTAGTTTACGTTCACTTCAGGGTGAATTTTCAGAAAAAATACATCAGTTGGTAGAAGCATTAATTCGTTTACGTATTTATGTGGAAGCGGCCATTGATTTTGTCGAAGAAGAAATTGATTTTCTTGGCACTGAACAAGTCGCGAATAACTTAAAAAATATCATTAAGCAATTAGACGTTATCCAATCTTCTGCGCTACAAGGTAGCTTATTGCGAGAAGGAGTCAGCGCAGTTATTGCAGGTCTCCCCAATGTAGGTAAATCCAGTTTATTGAACCGATTAAGTGGAAAAGAAGTTGCTATCGTAACAGATATTCCTGGTACGACTCGCGATTTATTGCGTGAATATATTGTTCTAGATGGTATGCCAATTCATTTTATCGATACGGCAGGATTACGCACGAGTGATGATGTTGTTGAGCAAGAGGGTATCCGACGCGCGCGTGAAGAAATGAACCGTGCCGATTTAATTTTATGTGTTGTTGATGCACGAGATTCCATTACTGTAGTAAATGCGCTTTTAGGCGACATTAAATTTAATGCACCAATGATAATTATTCGGAATAAGATTGATTTAACTGACGAATGCCCAACAATAATAAATGAAAACGGCAAAACAATTATTTCATTATCTGCAAAAGAAGGTTCAGGAATCGAGCTTCTTAAACAACATATTAAATCCAGTGTAGGTTTGCAAACTACTTCTGAAGGAACGTTTTCTGCACGTCGCCGTCATTTGGACGCATTAGATCGTGCCAAACAATTTTTATTAACTGGTCAGAAGCAATTAGAAAATTCACGCGCGGGAGAATTGTTAGCAGAAGATTTAAGACAAGCGCAAAATGCGTTGAGTGAAATTACAGGAGAATTTTCTTCTGATGATTTATTAGGAAGAATTTTTTCAAGTTTTTGTATTGGAAAATGAAGTTGTTTTATCCTCCATTGTTTCATGAGTAGGGGTTAAAGAAAAATCCAGCAAAGGATCATGAAATAATGTGGTGTCAAACAAACTCGAAGTTTCTAATAAGGCGGATATCTCATCTTTTTGATAGATTTGTAGACATGTATAGCATGAAACTAAATTGAGTAACCTTGAAATCAATCCAGTTGATCCTGTTTTCTTGTTTCGGTTTTGCATTTAGAATAATCTCCCTTTCAATTTAATTACAAATTATCAAATTTGACTTAAGGAAAACTTAAGTAAAAAAAATCCCCATCCGATATTGCACAGACAGGGATCTAAACCATTGATGGGTTTAAGTGATATTTAATTTATCAAAAAAACCTTAAGAGAATATTAAGTAGCCAAGTAAATTGACGTTTTTTATAATATAGATCAAAATTAATAAATATCTCCCTTAAGGACTCTTATGGATAAGTACGCAGATCGTCATGAAGCTGGTAAGGTTTTAGCTGATAATTTAAAGACTTATGCTAATCGCCAGGATGTCATTGTATTAGGTTTGCCGCGCGGAGGCGTCCCAGTCGCTTATGAAGTTGCAAAAGCTTTAAATGCTCCTTTAGATGTATTCATAGTTAGAAAATTAGGGGTTCCAGGACATGAAGAACTAGCTATGGGCGCATTGGCGACGGGAAATATAACAGTTTTTAATGATGATATTTTACAAGAACTTGATATTCCTAGACGAGCAATTGATAAAGTCATTCAATCCGAAGAACTAGAATTAAAAAGACGCGAAGAAGCGTACCGTGATAATAGACCCCTTCCTGAATTTAAAGATAAAACGGTTATTTTGGTTGATGATGGAATCGCAACAGGCGCTACCATGCGTGCAGCTGTTAAAGCTTTACGAGAATCAAAACCTGGTAAAATAATTATTGCTATCCCTGTTGCAGAAGAGACAACTTGTGAAAAAATGGGAAAAATAGCCGATCAAATCATTTGTCCCTTGCGACCGAGTTTTTTCTATGCTGTAGGCGCTTGGTATGATGATTTTACTCAAACAACGGATCAAGAAGTCTATGATTTATTAAAGGATTTACATCATGACCCCATTCACCGTTGATACAGAACATCCAATTATTATTCCTATTGGAAAAGTCAATATTGATGGAATTTTACATATACCGAAAGACGCTCAAGGTATAGTGCTATTTGCGCATGGCAGTGGTAGTAGTCGCTTTAGTGTTCGTAATCAGTTTGTCGCGAAAAAATTGCAAGAAGCTAAACTTGCAACGATGTTGTTTGATTTATTTACCCCAGAGGAAGAAGAACGGGATGAACAAACTCTAGATTTTCGTTTTGATTTTGTATTTTTAGCATTGCGTTTATTTTCTGCAACTGAATGGTTACTCCAACAATCAATTGGACATGAACTACCTTTAGGTTATTTTGGTGCTAGCACAGGAGGTGGTGCGGCATTAGTTGCTGCTGCAAAAAAACCCGATGTAGTAAAAGCTGTCGTTTCACGAGGTGGGCGTCCTGATTTAGCAAAAGAATCTCTAACTCAGGTAAAGGCTTCCACATTACTTGTGGTAGGTGGTAATGATCCAATTGTCATTGATTTGAATAATGATGCAATGGAAAAGCTCACCTGTGTTAAAAAAATGGAAATTATTCCTGGCGCAACGCATTTATTTGAAGAGCCAGGAGCATTAGAACATGTTGCCCAATTAGCTAGGGATTGGTTTCTGAAATATTTAGCAATGTAAGCGCGGGCTTGCCCGCGTAGCCGTATTAATTATTTATTAAAGAGGCCAGTTAACGTCGTACTTTGTAAAATATGACCTTGCATCGCTTTTTGTAAAGAAGCAGCATCCAAACCAGCTGGCAAATTTAAATTAGTATCAAGAGCATACAGTGTAAATTTGTAATGGTGAGCTTTACCCGGTGGAGGACAAGGGCCAAAATAACTATT
>JANWKO010000260.1 GCA_025451335.1 Gammaproteobacteria bacterium | reverse complement strand
GAAGCGCTCTCAGGGATAGCAAAAACTTTGCATTTAGAACAGCCTAAACTTATGTGCAAGATCATAGAAATAGAAGATAAAATTGATGAGCGCTGTCTTTTGCAAGAATTTAATTCAAACGAAATGGAGGTATACTATGATCAAGATCATATCCGATGGATTAAAGATTACGAAGAAGTCGCTACTGCAAGTAATGTTAATACTGATCTAATTCTAAAAAAAGGAGGCGTTTATCTTATTACGGGGGGCTTAGGTGGGCTCGGTATGATTTTTGCACGTTATTTTGCCGAGCATTACCAAGTCAAATTAATTTTGACGGGCCGTTCTGTTGAAAGCAAAAAACAAAAAGCATTTATTTCCGAATTAAAAAATCTTGGTGACGTCATTTATATTCAATCTGATGTAACTGACTATAAAAGCTTAAGTATCCTTATGCAAACAATCAAAGAACGTTTTGGTCATTTGCATGGTGTAATTCATAGTGCAGGAGTGATTCGTGACTCATTCATTTTAAAAAAAACGACACAGGAAATTGAAGAAGTGTTAGCGCCTAAGATTTTAGGAACCTTGAATTTAGATAAAATTACACAATCAGAGCCATTAGATTTCTTTGTCATGTTTTCTTCCCTTGCTGGTGTTTTTGGAAATATTGGTCAAAGCGATTATGCTTACGCGAATGCCTGGATGGATGCCTTCGCTATATTTCGAGAAGAAAAGAGAAAACAAAATAAATGTACAGGTAAAACAATCACAATTGATTGGCCGTTATGGGCAGAAGGTGGGATGAAGATTGATGACACAGTAAAACAATGGATGAAACAAACTTTTGGTTTAAATTCTCTTTCTACCAATGACGGCATTAAAGCATTTGTTCACGCACTTAATAATGAAAAAAATCAACAAATCATCATCTCTGGAATGAAACGCAATTTATTATCAAAAAGGCAATATAAGGATTCAGATATAATATTGTCTAAGGTAGTTGAAGATTCTATTCAAATTGACAAAACAGAATTGCAACAAAAAACTCAAAAATATCTTAATAAGCTTATATCAGAAGTGCTCAAATTATCAGAAGACAAAATACAGTCTGGAGCTTCATTTGAGAAATATGGCATTGATTCAATGATGATTATGAATTTGAATCGAAAACTTGAACAAGTTTTTGGAGATTTGCCTAAAACATTATTTTTTGAGTATCAAAACTTAGAAGCTTTAGTAGATTACTTTGTTGAAAATCATTCGAAAGTTTTGTTGAATCAATTTTCACTAGCAAAAAAAACTAGCGAAACATTGTCATTACCAGTTGAGTCTTCTCTGGTTAATAAAAAACTACATCAATTACATTCAAGCCAGAGTTTGCAAAATAGAGCATCAACTTTGACTAAAGATATTGCGATTATTGGGTTAAGTGGGCGCTATCCGCAAGCGAATGATTTGGATGCGTATTGGGAGAATCTCAAATCCGGAAAAGATTGCATAACAGAAATACCCAAAGATCGTCAGGATCTTGCTAAGTATTTTGATCTAGATAAAAATATAATGAGCAAAACATTTAGTAAATTAGGAGGATTCATCGATGATGTTGATAAATTTGATTCACTATTTTTCAATATTTCGCCGCGCGAAGCAGAAATCATGGATCCTCAAGAAAGAATATTTTTAGAAACGACGTGGAAGTCATTGGAAGATGCAGGCTATACACGAGAAAGTCTTTTCGATAAGAAAGTTGGTGTATTTGTAGGAGTGATGTATGGAGAATACCAATTATTTGGTGCAGAAGCCTCCCAAAAAGGAAAGGTAATTGCAACTAGCTCATCGTATGCCTCCATTGCAAATCGAGTTTCTTACTTTTTTAATTTTCATGGACCAAGTATTGCGTTAGATACCATGTGCTCTTCTTCACTTACATCAATCCATTTAGCCTGTAGCTGCATCCGTAATGGTGAATGTGACTTAGCGATTGCAGGTGGTGTTAATTTGACAGTCCACTCAAATAAATATGTTTTCCTGGCTCAAGGGAAATTCTTGTCGAGCGATGGTCATTGTAAAAGTTTTGGAGAAGGCGGGAATGGTTATGTTCCAGGAGAAGGAGTAGGTGCTTTATTACTCAAACCATTGGGACAGGCTATCGCTGACGGAGATCATATTTATGGTGTGATTAAGGGAAGTAGTTTGAATCATGGAGGCAAGACCAACGGTTACACCGTTCCGAATCCTGTGGCACAAGCAGACCTTATTAAAGCAGCTCTCAATGATGCGGGAATTGATCCTGAAACAATCAGTTATGTTGAAGCGCATGGAACAGGTACAGCGCTTGGCGATCCAATTGAAATCAATGGATTAAATAGAGCGTTTGGCAAACGCGAAACACTTTGCGCAATTGGTTCGGTGAAATCAAATATTGGTCATCTTGAATCTGCAGCTGGAATTGCCGCAGTGACAAAAGTGTTATTACAGATGCAACATAAACAATTAGTCCCCTCCATTCTTTCAGGCACATTGAATCCAAACATAGATTGGGATAAATCGATATTCAAAGTGCAACAGGAATTAAGTGCATGGACGGAAAAAGGATATCCTCGACGTGCTTCGATAAGTTCATTTGGTGCTGGGGGTTCCAATGCGCATATAATTATCGAGGAAGCGCCATCTGTTTCAGTTTCTATTCATCAAACGAATAAGCCATATTATCTAGTCACCTTGTCAGCGAAAACAGAAAACTCATTAAAGCAACGCATTGAAGATTTAGCAGATTGGACTTCAAAGCAAACTTCCAAGAATAATTCATTAGAAGACGTAAGTTACACATTGAATGTAGCAAGAAGTCACTTTGATAAACGCTGTGGATTAGTAGTGACTTCTCTTACAGAATTGCAAGAAACCTTGCAGCAGCTAAAAGTAAATCAGATACCTAAAAATGCTTTCATATATTTTGAGAATAATAAATCTCATGATCAAGGAATCTTTAAAAAGTTATTTAAACAAATTACGCACGAAATATCGCAACCGAATTTATTATCGTCTAGTGAGTATCGTGAAAATTTGTTAGCGTTGGCCAATTTTTACGTGAAAGGCTATGATCTAGATTTTGAAATGTTACACCAAGGAGACTCGCAGAGAAAAATATCATTGCCCACTTATCCTTTTGCTAAAAACCGCTATTGGGTTTCGACACAACCATCAACTTCAATTATTCCATTATCTAATAAGATTGAAGAAAAAGGTCTTTACTTTTATGAGCCGAAATGGATTAAAGAAGCATTTATAAGAACGAATACAAATCTATCAGGGCCAATCTTGCTATTTAATGAAAAACCGAACATTGCAAACGCTCTACAAAATAAATTTCCTGAAGAGTTAATCTTAAAAGTCAAATCAAGCAATGCTTTTGAAGTGAAAGATTCAAACTTTTCTATTAATCTTACCCAAGAAACCGATTATATCCATCTAATTAAAACCTTAAGAGAAGAAAATCGAATACCTAAGCTGATTATTTTCCATACCTGTTTCTCTGTTGCTGACAATTTATCTGATGATGTGATTCAAAATCAATTAAATCAAGGCTATTTTGTATTATTTTACTTAATTAAGGCTTTGATCCAGGAAAATTTGCAAGAGCAAATTCGAATAATATGTGTTAATGAAAATAAGGAATTCAATCATTCATTATTTACGGGAGCATTGTCTGGTTTTGTTAAAACAGTTCATGCTGAAACCCAAAATATATTATGTCGAATAATTGAAATTCATGAATTAAATGAAAAGAGCATCGAATTTCTTTTACAAGAAATCGAAAATCATGAAATCGAAGTTAATTACGATCATGACAATATTCGCTGGATTAAGCGTTATGAAGAGACATCTTTGTTTGGGTCAAATTCAAATCTAGTATTGAAAAAACAGGGTGTCTATCTCATAACAGGAGGTGCTGGTGGATTAGGCTTGATATTTGCGCGTTATCTAGCCGAACACTACGAAGCAAAATTAATTTTGTTGGGACGTTCTGAGTTTACGGAAAAACAGATATTGATTATTAATGAATTGGAGAGTCTCGGTGGAGAAGCAATTTATATTAAAGCAGATGTAACAGATCGAAATGATCTAGAATCCGCATTTAAAGAGGTTCAAAATCGATTCAGCAATTTAAACGGTATTATTCATGCAGCAGGTGTTGGCAAACCGAATTTAATTATTAAAAAAAATCGTGCAGAGATTGAAAGTATCATCAATCCAAAAATAAAAGGGACAATTTTTCTGGATGAACTGACACACACATTATCTTTAGATTTCTTCGTTTTTTTCTCATCGATGTCTGCTGTCTTGGGTGATGAGGGTTTAAGTGATTATGCATATGCGAATGCGTTTATGGATGCCTTTTCTTATCGACGTAATGAATTAATGAAATTAGGCAAAAGGAGTGGAAAAAGTCTTTCCATTAATTGGACGTTTTGGCAAGAAGGTGGTATGCAGATTACTGGAAATCGAATTAATCCAGAGCATGTGAGAGCGACTCAATTACGGCTTCAACATATGTTTGGGTTAATACCACTTGAAACAGTCGTTGGTCTTCAATCTTTTATTGATGCGTTATCCTTTGATGCTAATCAAATTATGATATTGGCAGGATTTAAGGACAGAATCGACCATAAGGTAGAACAAACAAACGTCTCTCCAAGTGTGTTATCTACAACCTATTCAGGGACAATTGATAAATCTCTTTTGCTTGATAAAGTACAAGTATATTTGATCAATGAATTGACTAATTTACTCAAAGTCCCAGTGCATGATTTTGATTCGATCAAAAACATTAGCGAATATGGTGCGGATTCCATTAGTTTAACCACTTTTACAAACCAAATTAATGAGTATTACAATATCACGCTCACGCCAGCTATATTTTATATGTATAATAATCTGCACACCTTGAGTCAATATTTAGTGGATAAGTTTTCAAGAGAATTGGTCAAAGTGCATGATGCGCAAACTAAACAGTTTGACTATGCTGCTTTAGATATCCCTTCAAGTCCTGATAAAAAACATATTTCTATTAAGGAAGACAATATAGTATCACATTCTATCGCGATTATTGGAATGCATGGTATGTTCCCTCAATCTCATGATTTAGAAGAATTATGGCAACATTTAGAAAAAGGAGATGATTTAATTACGGAAGTTCCCGAAGAAAGATGGGATTGGCGTGCGTATTATGGTGATTCTACTCAAAATTCACACAAGACCAATTCTAAGTGGGGAGGTTTTATTAAGGGAATCGATTTGTTTGATGCTAGTTTCTTTAATATTTCTCCGCGCGAAGCAGAATTAATGGATCCACAACATCGACTCTTTTTGGAAACGGTATGGAAGACCATTGAGAACGGAGGATATGATCCACAATCTTTATCAGATCAAGATGTTGGTCTATTTGTAGGTGTACAATTTAATGAATATCAAAGCATATTAGCTAAAGCTAAAGAAACGCATGCTCATGTTGGCACAGGTACATCTCATGCAATATTAGCTAATCGAATTTCCTACCTTTTAAATTTACATGGTCCTAGTGAGGCTATTGATACGGCATGTTCTAGTTCATTAGTTGCGATACATAGAGCGATTTCTTCGTTACAACGAGGAGAATGTAAATTAGCTCTTGCCGGTGGTGTGAGCTTAATGCTAATCCCTGAGACGTTTATAATGACAAGTCAGATGAGTTTGCTCTCACCCGATGGACATTGTAAAACGTTTGATAAGAGTGCAAATGGCTATGTAAAAGGAGAGGGTGTAGGCGCCTTGTTTTTAAAACCCTTAGAACAAGCGATAAAAGATCGTGATCAGATTTATGGATTGATTCGAGGTAGCGCAGTCAATCATGGGGGTAGGTCCCAATCATTGACTGCGCCCAATGCAAAAGCTCAAGCCCAATTGCTAGAAAGAGTGTACCGAGAAAGTGGAATCAATCCGAACACCATTACCTATATTGAAGCCCATGGGACAGGCACTGAGTTAGGTGATCCAGTTGAAATCGAAGGATTGAAATTAGCTTTTAGTAAATTTAAAAATACAAATAAACGCAATCAATATTGTGGTTTGGGTTCAATTAAAACGAACATTGGTCATTTAGAACCTGCAGCGGGTATAGCTGGTATAATCAAAGTATTATTAGCTATGCAACATGGAAAAATTCCTGCGAATGTGCATTTTAACGTATTGAATCCTTATATTGAAATTGAAAATAGTCCATTTTACGTTGTGAATACGACTCGTGAATGGATACGATTAAAAGACGAAAAAGGTAATAATATCCCTCATCGAGCAGGCATTAGTTCATTTGGATTTGGTGGCGCGAATGCGCATGTGCTAGTAGAAGAAGCGCCTGTTGTTACTAAAAAAATTACTCGTGCCAATAAACCATATTATCTTCTTACGTTGTCGGCAAAGACGGAAAGTTCACTGAAACAACGCGTTGAAGATTTAAAAAGTTGGATTTCGAATGCATCTGAGACTACTTCATTGGAAGATGTTAGTTACACATTGAATGTAGCAAGAAGTCATTTTAATAAACGTTGTATAATGGTTGTCGGCTCACTCGATGAATTAAAAGTAACTCTTCAACAAGTTGTTAAGGGTCAAAAACCGGAAAATTATTTAATTAATCTCAAATTAGAAAAAGCTCAGAACGAACCTATTTTTGACGAATTGTTATTAAAAATAGCTGAAGAAATTTCTGATTATCAAAACTTGAGTAAGGCTCAATATAGAAAAAAATTAATGTCTTTGGGCGATCTGTATATCAAAGGTTATGATTTAGATTGGCAGGGGTTACATCGACATGAATCAAATTATAAAATTCAATTACCGACATATCCTTTTGCAAGAGAACATTATTGGTATGATGGTAATAAACATAATGTAACATCGTTAAACAATATTAATGCAGAAAAAATTGTATTGAAAAATGTTAATGATTTTACTAAATACAACTCTTGCATTGATGTGCACAAAGGAAAAAATAAGGCAATATTAAAAAAAGTTAATGAATTGATTGAGTATGATTCTTGTGCCGATAGAAATTTACATGTGACAGATGCTTTGTCAAGATTAAAGATCTTGTTGTCAGAGCTTTTGTATGTTCCAATTGAGCAACTATCCTTAGAAAAAACTTTTTTGGATATGGGATTAGATTCCATTTTAGGAATTGAGTTAATACGAAGAATAAATCGTGAATTTAATATAAATTTAACCGCATCACAAATATATAACTATCCCACGTTAGAGACTTTGTCTCATTACATCAGTAGTCAAATTATTAAATTTTCTGTTTCTAAGTTATCCAAAGTTTCAATAGAAATGAAACCATCGAATGAAGAAAGCCAATCGAATAATAAAATAAATAATATTCAACCTGGTGAGCTAGAGGATAACCGGGTAAAACTTTGTAATGATATCGCTATAATTGGTATGGCAGGTCAATATCCTGGTGCAAAAAACTTAGAAGAATATTGGAGTATTTTGGTTGCTGGAAAATCTTCTATTATAGAAATTCCCGAAACAAGATGGTCGATCGAAGAATTTTATGATCCTGATACTACTCAGTCTAATAAAAGCTATTGTAAATGGGGTGGCTTCCTTGAGGGGTTTGATCAGTTTGATTCTTTATTTTTTAATATTTCTCCATCTGAAGCAGAGTGGATGGACCCACAACAAAGATTGATTTTACAAACTGCTTGGGCAGCATTAGAAGATGCAGGCTATTCTACTAAGTCTGTAAATAATACATCATGTGGTATATATATAGGTGTAATGAATAATGATTATCAAGAAATCATTACTAAGCATTCAAATGATTTTGATTCATCTAGGGTAACCGGGAATTCCAATGCTATTCTTCCGGCACGTGTTTCCTATTTTCTTAACTTGAAAGGTCCTGCTCTAACTGTTGATACTGCGTGCTCATCTTCTTTGATGGCTATTCATTTAGCTTGTAAATCATTACAAGAAGATGAAGTAGAGATGATGCTTGCTGGTGGCGTTACGTTATATCTGACGGAAACATCTTATATAGGAATGTGCAAAGTCGGAATGCTTTCACCAGAAGGTAAATGTAAAACATTCGATAATACAGCTGATGGATTTGTGCCGGGTGAAGGTGTTGGTATTGTTGTACTTAAACGCTTAGATAGGGCATTGCATGATAAAGATCATATCTATGGGATAATAAAAGGTTCAGGAATTAACCAAGATGGGAAAACAAATGGCATTATGGCTCCCAATGCAATTTCACAAAAAGAATTAGCATTAAATATATATAAAAAATTTGATATTAATCCAGAATCTATCAGTTATGTTGAGGCCCATGGAACAGGGACAAAATTGGGTGATCCAATTGAAATTGAAGCGCTTACAGAAGCATTTCGAATGTTTACTGACAGAAAACAATTTTGTGCAATAGGGGCTGTCAAAACTAATATCGGACATACATCAGCAGCTGCTGGTGTGGCAAGTTTGATGAAGACTGTATTATGTTTTCGTCATCAGAAATTGGTACCGACATTAAATTATGTTCATGAAAATGAACATATAAATTTTAAAAACAGTCCTTTTTATGTCAATACGAAGTTAAAAAAATGGGAGACAGAATTGGGTGTTTCTCGTCGTGCTGCAATTAGTTCTTTTGGATTTAGTGGTACAAATGTACATATGGTTCTTGAGGAGGCTCCAACCTCTTCTGATAAGTTTGTTGATCTATCTTCAAAGCCAGCCTATCTTATTTCATTATCAGCAAAAACCGAAGAAACACTTAAGCAGCGAATAAACGATTTACTCGATTGGCTTTCAAAGCAAGTAAGTGAGAGTATTTCATTAGCAGATATGAGTTATACCTTAAATGTAGGCAGAAGTCATTTTGATAAACGTTGTATATTGATAGCAGATTCACTTATAGAGTTGCAAGAGACATTGCATCAAGTTCAAGAAGGAAAAGTTCCTTCGAATTACTTGATGAATGACAATAATCAACAAGTTGAAGATCAACGTTTATTTAAAGAATTGTTTAGACAGTTAATAAAAGAATTAGGTGAAGGTATTTCGTTAACAGCAAACGAATATCGAGATAAATTATTAGCACTTGGTAACTTTTACGTAAAAGGGTATGACATAGATTGGGAGATATTATATAAGGATGAAGCAAGGAGAAAAATATCGTTACCAACGTATCCATTTGCCAAGAAACGTTACTGGATTCCTGAAGGGAATGATTATACTGGTATTAAACCAGTAAATAACATCCATCGTTTACATCCCTTAATTGATATCAATGCTTCAACGTTAGAAACCCAATGCTTTACGAAATTACTTACAGGAAACGAATTTTATTTAAT
>JANWKO010000259.1 GCA_025451335.1 Gammaproteobacteria bacterium | reverse complement strand
TCAGAGCATTGGCCCACAAGTCAGGAAAAAATTAAAAGCTATGCTAAAGAAGCTCTTGACGATAAAATTCATGAAGAAGAAATACAAATACGTGTACTTAATGCTGAAAGAACCTTTTGGGAAAAAGCAACTATACTTCATCAATATTCCCATTTGCCTAACGACAAAAAACTTCCACTTAGAATATCAAGACATTTTTATGATTTCTTCCGCCTGATAAATTCCAGCATCAAAGATAAGGCATTAAAAGATTTGCCATTGCTAGAGCGAGTCGCTATTCATAAAAGCATTTACTTTGCCTCAAGCTGGGCAAATTTCAACACGGCACGCAAAGGAACCGTAGTATTACTTCCGCCACCAAGGATATTGGAAGAATTAAATAAAGATTACCTTTTAATGGAGCAGATGTTTTTTCGCGAAATACCAAAATGGAATCAAATTTTAGAATCAATTTCTCACTTTGAGAAAGAATTTAATCTGTCCTAGAACGATATGCCCAGAATTCGTTATAATTTATATCGAAATATAGGCGGATCTGAATGAACAAAAATACCACTGATATTTTGCTCGGTTTTGACTTTGGAATGAAACGAATAGGTATTGCTGTTGGTCAAACTATTACCAAAACAGCTAGACCCCTTGTCACTCTCAAAGCCAAAGATGGCATTCCACAGTGGGAAGAATTAGATAAACTTGTAAAAACATGGCGACCAGATGCATTAATTGTTGGCATTCCATTAAATATGGATGGCACAGAACAAAATGTAACCCTATCAGCTAAAAAATTTGCGGATTCTCTTAAAGAACGCTATAACCTTCCTGTTTTTGGCGTCGATGAGCGATTAACAACACGGGATGCAAGAGAACAAATGTTTAGCAAAGGGGGTTACAAAGCTTTGAAAAATGGACAAGTTGATAGCGTCGCGGCACAATTAATTCTGGAAACTTGGTTTATGCAATCTGGAGATAAACAGGATTTGCCATAAGTTATCGCATATAATAAAGCGATAGAAAGATGCGATATACTAAAAATTATTTGATAGGAACCTTAGGAATTGATAAACGCTAGGAACCTAAAAATGCAATCAGAGAACATCTTTATGAGAACAACCTCACAACAAACAAGTTATTTTATCGCCTTCATAGTCGTCATATGCTTACTGGCTGGAGCCAAATTTCTACAGCTTTATATGGGAATTAATCCTTGCCCTTTGTGCATTTTGCAACGCGTTATAATGGGTCTATTGGGCATTCTTTTTCTATTTGGCATCGCTTTTTGTATTAATACCATTGCACGCTTTAGTTTTGGATTATTAGGATTTTTTATTTCACTATTAGGGGTAGTCGTATCTGGAAGACAAGTTTGGTTACAACATTTACCTTCAACAGGGCTCAGTTCCAATTGTGATGTCAGTTTGCAATATATGCTTCAAGCCTTACCTTTTGACCAAGTCTTGAAAAACATCTTTGCTGGTGGATCGACTTGTTCACAAGTCGAATGGCAATTCTTGCATCTCAGCTTAGCCGAATGGTCTTTAATAAGCTTTGTGGCGTTTTCTGTGTTTGCTTTGGCTCAAATTTTACGCAAATAATCAGTGCTTCAATCCTAAAGTTCCATAAATAATGTTGAAAACATTAAAATACAATGTAAAATGATGGTAACAACATTTGTTATACATGGAAATTTGATATGTTTAAAAGGCTTTTCCATTTGCCATTAGAAAGCCACGATAGTTTATTTATATTTGGCCCAAGAGGTACTGGCAAAACCCAATGGCTTAAAACTCATTTAAATTCAGAAAGTTACATTTATTTTGATCTACTAGATGCCCTTACTTTTAGACTACTGCAAGCCCATCCTGAACACTTACGAGAGAGAATAAAGCCTAATTTTAGTGGCTGGATTGTCATTGACGAAGTTCAAAAACTGCCCGAATTATTAGATGAAGTACATCGATTAATTGAACATGAACATAACCGCTTTATTTTAACAGGATCATCTGCTCGAAAACTAAAGCGATCAGGTGTCAACTTATTGGCAGGTCGTGCTATTCGCTATCATATGCACCCACTGGTTATTCAAGAATTAGAGAAAGCATTTAATCTTGAACATGCATTAACATTAGGTATGTTACCTGCAACTTATACTTATTCTGATCCTGTCGGTTATTTAGCAACTTATGTCGACACCTATTTAAAAGAAGAAGTACAGCAAGAAGGTCTAACAAGAAACATGTCTGCTTTTACGCGATTTTTGGAAGTCGCAAGTTATTCCCAAGGTTCTACGATAAATTATACTGAAATTGCCAGAGAAGTGGGAATTGATAGACAAGTTGTTCAAAATTATTTTTCGATTTTGAACGATTTATTGTTGTCAAATTATCTTCCCCCTTTTACAAAAAGAGCCAAAAGACGGTTAATTGTTTCTGATAAATTTTATTATTTTGATGCGGGTGTATATTATAATTTAAGACCAAAAGGCATTTTAGACGCTCCGAGTGAAATTGCTGGTTCTTCGCTTGAAACATTGTTTTATCAATCTATTTTAGCCATTATTGATTATTACAAATTATCACACGATGTTTATTATTGGCGAACGAGCAATGGAGTTGAAGTAGATTTTATTGCATACGGTCAACATAATTTAATTGCTTTTGAAATTAAACATGCGAAAAATATCAGCCCTAAAATGTTGCGTGGATTGCAGTTATTTAAAGAAGATTATCCTTTTGCACAACTTTATATAATATATCTAGGTAGTGAAACTTTATATTTGCAAGATAACATTACTGCTTTGCCCTTCATAGAAGCATTAAAAAAACTTCCTGAATTATTAATTAAAAATGCTGAAAAAAATTAATTATAAATAGAATTTTATGAAGGATTCCTGTGAGTTTCTATTGATTATAAAATTCATTTTTTTCGATTGATTTAAAAACGAGATAGGCATTTTTAAACTTCAAAAAAACTTGTTTTAAGCAATTTTATTCTTATAATAGAAAAGACATTTATTCATAGAAAAGCGCATTTTAGGATATTTTTATGGAATCTACTTTTATAAGTCTAGACGACACAACAGAAGAAAATTCAAAAACTATCAGTCAACATGAAAAAGTACATCCATGCCGACGATGTGGAAAAGGAAAACATTTCGTACGCGAACACGTAGTACATATTCCTCCAAGTCAGACGCATCCAGATGGCCATGTTTCAACGTGGCATGAACATTGTGCAAATAACCCATCGCACAAAGATGAATTATCATATGATGAAATTAATCACATCACTGAAAAATATTTCTCCAATTTAATTGGCTCACCTACTGCAAATATTTTGACGGAATTTCCTAATGCAGACAAATACGATAAACAGATTCGTGGCTGGGTTCGGTACTGGAATGATATTTTTCATCCTGAAGATCCACTCAATCCTAATCTTATAAAAGCACTTATTGCAACAGAATCTAGTTTTAATCCAGATCCAAAAAAAATCATAAGTGCTCACGGGTTAATGCAAATTACTAATCTTACGTTTCGTGTTCTTTGTAATACTAAAGGCGAACTAAAAGATTATCTAATTAGAATGACAAAAAAACAATTGCTTTCTCCCTCAACAAATATTTGCGCAGGTATTCGTTGGCTTTTTTGGAAGAAAGTAACTGCTTCAGCAAGATTAAAACGTAAAGCATCATGGGAAGAAGCAATCATTGAATATAAAGGTTATTGGGATCAGGTGGAAAGTGGTCATGATCCAGAAGCAATGCAGCATTTGCGTGAGTATTTTAACCGCTTAGAAGAATATCAAACAATATTTTGATCTAAAAATATAAGCGAGGAGCATTGCTAATGAATATCAAATTTTTTTATAAATTCTTATTTTCAAGCTTATTTATAGTTATTTTTGATGTAAATTGTAATTTTGTATTTGGTAACACTTTTTCAGAAAAAAAAGCATTCACAATACTATTTGGAAATTACAATGATACTCATAAAACAGCCCTTTGGAAAAACATAGAATTTCCCAAAAAAGAAAAACTGGATACTTTTTGGGAAAACAAAACAGGTATTGTTAGTAGTATATTATTTCAATCCTATGTAGAAAATGGAAAAGAAAAATTTTTCTTTTTAACTAAAACAATTCCAAAAGATATTCCTTTTGAATGTCACGCTTGTCTGCCATTGCTGAGTGCGACCGTTTTTTCTTTAGAAAAGAATGATTGGAAAATTGAGTCACAAAACTCTTTTTTAATGTATGAAGGCGAATATGCAAGTTCTCCATCGGCAAAGTTAATTTCTGTAGGTAAAGATAAAAAAGGAGTCTTATTAGAGTTTGATCATCATGGAGATGAGCATATTAAAGTATCCTATTTAATAATTCCATATAATACGAACATCATAAATGCACATAATGAGATTACTTATTATGATAATTTTAATGTCTGTGGGCGGTCAGTCCAATGCGCATCTTTCACTGCTAAGATAGATTTTAATAAAACAAAATTAAGTGATTATTATAAAATTAAAATTAGAAAATTTGGAACAGAAACTGTTGAAAAAAATGCTTATAAAGCTATTTCAGTGAATGAAGAACGTTCTTATTATTTTGTTAACGGAACTTACAAGAAAATATCTAGGGTCCGTTAAAATTCGCTCTTAACCCCTGCCAGCAATCTAAATAATTTTTTTGTCGAAATTCAGCATTCATCGCAAAAGCAGTTGGTCGCCATATTTGGCTGGATTCAAACATAAAAGCTAGCGTGTTAGAATAATATTCTGGTTCCAAATTTTTATTTGTTGCTTGATGAAAAGCCTCGGCATCCGGTCCATGCGCTGACATGCAATTATGTAAACTCCCACCACCAGGTAAAAATCCGGTTTGTTTTGCATCGTATGTACCAAAAATTAACCCCATATATTCATTCATGATATTGCGATGATAATATGGTGGGCGAAACGTATCTTTTGCTACCATCCAACGCGGTGGAAAAATAACAAAATCGACATTCGCTACACCCGGAATCATAGAAGGAGAAGTCAGGACTGTAAAAATCGATGGGTCTGGGTGATCAAAGCTAACCGTATTAATCGTGTTAAAAAGACTTAAATCATATTTATAAGGCACATAATTTCCATGCCATGCCACCACATCTAAAGGCGAATGTTGAAGATCCGCAGTCCAAAGATGACCTTGAAATTTCGCTAATAATTTAAAATTACCTTCCATTTTTTCATAAGCAGCAACCGGCAATTGAAAATCTCGCGGATTCGCTAATCCATTCGCACCAATCACGCCCAAATCTGGAAGACGAAATGGTAATCCGAAATTTTCACAAATATAACCACGCGCTTTTTCTTCTAACAACATCACTTGAAATTTTATACCACGCTGGATGACAACAATTTCGCCGGGTTTAACATCCAACAAGCCAAATTCCGTTTTAAATCGTAATGCACCTTCTTGAGGAACAATTAAAAAATCCCCATCTGCATTATAAAAAAATTCATTTTCCATAGATGCATTAGCCGCATATAAATAAATCGCTGCACCTTCATTTCCTGCCAGTACCTTTAAGCTCTGAATAAAATCACGAGAGTCAGTGGAATAAGGCATAGGATTCCAACGCATTTGTGTCGGTGGAGTGGGTTGATTATTAAAAGGCGTTTTTGCTAATAAAACATGCGGAACTTCTGTAAAATCACTGTGTAAAACAGAAGGACGAATGCGATATAACCAACTGTGCAAATTCGCATGTCGTGCAACGGTGAAAGCACTTCCACTTAATTGCTCTGCATATAATCCATAAGGCACTTTTTGTGGAGAATTACGACCTTTAACCAAAGCACCTTCTAATGCTTCTGATTCAACATGATTACCCAATCCGTTGAGATAAGAAAGTGAGGCTGTCATAATATTCTCCATTATCTTGAATTAAGGAAGGGGTCAAAGCTATGTTTAGGTCAACTTCCGTTTTTTTAAATCTTGTCAGTAAGTTGACCTAAAAATAGCTTTGACCCCTTCATCACAAAACTTTTTGTAAAGCGCGCAAAAATGTTTCATTTTGTTCGGCGGTACCAATCGTCACTCGCAAGTGATTTGGCATCTCATACGCACCTAAAGGACGCACAATCACACCTTCATATAACAATTTTTGATATACATCCACTGCACGATCCGTCACTTTAATTGTGACAAAATTACCAAGTGAGGGAATATAATTTATCTTTAATATTTCCAATCCTTCGATCAACTGTGGCATGCCCCGCTTATTTAATTCAACACCGCGCGCGATATGATCTTGATCGGTTAGCGCAGCACAAGCCGCGACTTCCGCAATTCGATTCACATTAAAAGGCAGACGTGCTCGATTTAAAATATCTGCAATTTCCGCTGAAGAAATAGAAAAACCTAATCGCAAAGCTGCAAGTCCGTATGCTTTCGAAAAAGTGCGCGTGACAATAAGATTCGGATATTTCTTTAATAATGCCAAGGTATCAGGATAATCTGCTTCGGAAATATATTCTTGATAAGCTTCATCGACGACTACCAGCACATGAGATGGAATCGATTCTAATAAATAATTCAAATCTTGTGCTGTTGTGTATGTTCCGGTTGGATTATTCGGATTCACAATAAAAACAATGCGTGTTTTGTCATTGATACTTGCCACCATGTTTTTGATATCGTGCGCAAAATTATTTGCTGGCACAACTCTCAATTCCGCACCATAACTTTTTATCAATAGTGGGATGGTTAAAAAAGCATATTGCGAAATCACCGCAGCATCACCACGACTTAAATAAGATTTAATAATAATTTCTAATACATTTTCCGAACCATTACCTAACGTTAATTGCGTTGGCAAGACATTCAGAAATTTTGCTAATTGATGTTTCAATTCAAAACAGCCGCCATCAGGATAAAAATGGGCTTTTTGCAAAGCCTTTTCCGCTGCAGCAATTGCTATTTTGCTAGGGCCTAGCGGATTTTCATTGCTTGCTAGTTTTATGGCTGAAATACCCAATTCACGCTCAACTTCTTCAATGGGCTTGCCAGGTTGGTAAGGTGTCAGTTGAGAAATATAGGTATTAGCAAGAGAACGAAAATCTAATTCGGACATATTATTTTCCTCATTTAATGTACATCTAATAATATATATCTAATATAGCAATTTAATTTTTCTGGCATCCGCCGTTACTATTCAAAGTAGTCAGTTTCTGATAAAGCTAACATCTTAGACATCTTAGCTATAATGCGTCATGCCGACGTCTTTATTTCTTCCGGCCAAGCTTTAATAAAAGCTGGATGTTGCTGACAATTCGCATCAATCCTCAGCATATTAGGGTACGCTGAAACATCACAAGCAAATCGTCTTGCGTTATACATTTGCGGAACTAAAAAAATATCCGCTAAAGTTGGTGTATTGCCAAAACAAAAATCTGTCTGCTTTTTTTGAGAAACGAGTTGTTTCTCTAACGCTGTGAAACCCTTCGCTATCCAATGTTGGTACCATTGATTCTTTTGTTCATCAGAAATATGAAACTCATCTCTCAAATAATTTAAAACGCGCAAATTATTCAAAGGATGGATTTCGCATGCGATCGCTAAAGCAAACGAACGAACCAATGCTTTTTGATACAGATCTTTTGGTAAAAAAGGCGGTTCAGGATACTTCTCATCGAGATATTCAATAATAGCCAGCGATTGCGTCATAATATTATCTTCATCACGCAATGTGGGAACTAAATTTTGCGAATTAATAGCTGTATATTCAGCAAAATATTGTTCACCACCATTGTTGACTAAATGCACAGGTATTTCTTGATAAGAAATACCTTTTAAATTAAGGGCAATGCGAACACGGAAACTCGCAGAAGAGCGAAAATAATTATAAAGTTTTAGCATAATTATGCCTCTTTCACTGTCTGCTTAATCGCTCCAAAAATACTGTTGTTGTTCATGTCAAACATTTCAATACGTACTTGATCACCCCACTGCATAAAAGGTGTTTGTGGCTTACCAGAATTTAAAATTTCCAACATTCTTTTTTCTGCAATACAAGACGATCCTTTGCTGCGATCCGTATTCGAAACCGTACCTGAACCAATAATAGTACCTGCACACAATGGCCTTGTCTTAGCAGCATGAGCAATTAAGGTAGGAAAATCAAACGTCATATCCACGCCGGCATTCGGACTGCCGAATAATTGTTTATTTAAATGCGTCACTAATGGCAAATGAATTTTTTTCCCATCCCACGCCTCACCTAATTCATCCGGCGTTACTGCAACAGGTGAAAAAGCACTGGATGGCTTGCTTTGAAAAAAGCCAAACCCTTTATTCAATTCATTTGGAATTAAATTTCGCAATGAAACGTCATTCACTAACATTAATAAGCAAATAGAATGCGCGGCATCTCTTGCATTTATGCCCATCGCTACATCATTCGTGATTACAGCGACTTCCGATTCAAAGTCCACACCCCATTCTAAATCCGCTACTGGAATATTATCCCAAGGGCCCAAAAAACTATCGGATCCACCTTGATACATTAAAGGATCGGTCCAGAAATTAGCGGGCATCTCTGCTCCGCGCGCTTTTCGAATCAACTCAACATGATTCACATAAGCACTGCCATCTGCCCATTGATAAGATCGTGGTAAAGGTGATGCAATGGATTGTTCATGAAAATTCAGTGCATGGCTCATCTTTCCCGCATTTAATTTTTCGTAATAATCTTGCAATTTAGGCTGACAATCCGCCCAGTGATCCAATGCTTCTTGCAATGTTTTTGCAATATCAGGAACAGGAATAGCACGAGTCAAATCACGACTCACTACAACCAATTGTCCATCACGAGATTGATTTTTCAAAGTTGCTAATTTCATAAAATTTCCTTAGGGGTCTGAGACCCGAAGGCTGCCTTATTTCTCAGATAAAACTCCACGTCGAATTTGATCCAGTTCAATCGATTCAAATAAGGCTTTAAAATTTCCTTCACCAAAACCTTCGTCGCCTTTGCGTTGAATCACTTCAAAGAAAACTGGGCCTAACATATTTTTAGTAAAAATTTGCAATAATAATTTACGTCCTTGATCGGTATGACCATCAATCAAAATTCGATTTTTTTGCAATCTTTCCATTGATTCACCATGATTTGGTAAGCGCTTTTCAATTAATTCATAATAGGTGTCTGGCGTATCTAAAAAATCCAAACCTGATGTATGTAATTGTTCGACACTTTGATAAATATCATCCGTACCTAACGCAATATGTTGAATGCCTTCGCCATTAAAATCTTTTAAAAATTCTTCAATTTGCGATTTGTCATCTGATGATTCATTTAATGGGATACGAATTTTTCCACAAGGGCTCGCCATGGCTCGGCTTTTCAAGCCGGTTAATCTTCCTTCGATATCGAAGTAACGCACTTCATGAAAATTAAAAAGTCGCGTGTAAAAATCTGCCCAAACATCCATTTGTCCTTGATGCAAATTATGCGTCACATGGTCAATATACGTTAAACCTTTATTATTTTGCGCCATGTTTGGTGTGGAAAATATTTCAAACTTTTCAATGTAATTTGATTCATCATTTTCTTGATAATCGACAAAGTAAATTAAACTCCCCCCAACTCCATAAATTGCTGGCACATCAAAAATAGATTGTTCTTTCGAAGGTTGATAAGGCTTAGCTCCTAATGATATTGCACGTTGATAAGCCGCTTTTGCATCTTTCACACGAAAACCCATCGCTGAAACAGAAGGCCCATGTTCTTGCGCAAATTCGCTCGCATGGCTATTCGGAGTGTTATTAATAAAAAAACGAATATTATTTTGTTGAAAAAGAATCACATCACGATCACGATGCTTTGCAATAGGAGTAAAACCCATCGATTGAAACTGCTTAGATAGAACTTCAACATGTGGTGTTGTGTATTCAAGAAAATCGAATCCTTCTGTTCCGGCAGGATTAGCTAACATGAGTCTTCTCCCTCTATTTAATTGTTTCATCGCAATATAACACGCCACAAAGCAGGGTCAAGAAAAATGAGATTAGCTCAAAAAAAGCTCTAAAATCTAAATTCAGCATCTAATTTCGCTCAGCATTTGCTCGCAGCGTAAATCAATATTCTAAACTTAACAGTCAAAATGAATTTATTTGTTGCAAAATATATGCCGTCAACCCAACTCCACTTAATGCTATTAATGCTCGCATTGGCATAGAAGAAGCAGGCTGTAATATTTTACGCCATCGTGATAATTCCTTTTTATGAATAGCTCTACCATCAAACCAATTTTTTCCATAGGAAGTAAAAATTTCCTCTCCTTGTCGAATTAATCTTTGTGCTTTAAATATCATTAATTCTTTTTTTTGATCAAAAAAATAAGATGCATTAGGTCGATCAGAATGGTTATAGATACAACCAAACCCCAGTGGAATAGCGCTTTCTTCTTTTGCATGGAAATAATAATTTTGCAGCGTTTCATCCATCCCATTTGTTATTAGCGTATGACATTCTTCAATAATTTCACCCTCAGCAATATCTTCTAAAGCAAAGACGCCGTAGCCATGAATTAAAGACTTTTTTACTACTATTTTTTTTGACACTAAACCACTTTCCATATGATTAACTCGCAATAGTGTGTTACCTTTGGGTCAAGTCTTGAAAGTTGACCGATGCATTGGTCTCAAGACGGGACCCCAAGGTTAGGTCAACTTTCAAGACTTGATCCCAACACTAAAGGTTAATTCTCAATGAAGAAAAATGTCTATCTCTTTTTGTTGCTTTTTTTAACCAGCTTATTTTGCTCAAGCATTCACGCAGAAATTCCCTTGGGTCAAGTGCTTCAAATCAATACTCATTTCAAATCCATCGCTGGCCAACCAAGTTGGCTTTTAATCATCAGAGATGTTGAAAGCGGCCAAGTCGTTCCCTATATGTACGATATAAAAAATAATGATAATTATTGGATCGCTTTTACTGTCGGCCGTTCTTATCGCATTACCGCATCAACCGTAAAATTTGGCCCTTATGCAAAAATTGACAATTTCTGCAACTTAGAAAATGGCATTATTAGTGATCACTCATATTGGATAACATTGTCAGGTGTCATGTCACCCGATCCAAAAAGTTTTAAATGCTTTGTGACC
>JANWKO010000258.1 GCA_025451335.1 Gammaproteobacteria bacterium | reverse complement strand
GTAATCATTAATTTTAATTATTTATATTTATTGTACGTATTTGACAGATAATGTAAAGTTCCAAATTGATCGATAAAATACAACTAACCTATAAAATTCAAGTCAATTTTACAATCGCACTATAAAATAACTTCTCAATTTTCCACGTAACAAGCTGTGTCCTTCCCCTGTTTTACTTCGACACATTTTGACCATATTTAGTATAATAAATATATAGTCAACGAGGTTAACCGCCATGGATCATCGATACATTAAGAACAAATTAAAAGAAGCAGAACCAAAAAAGGAAGAAATAGAGAATAAAATGAGGGAGTTGGCAAATAAAATACTTGACAGTAATCCTGATCATGATGAAAACCTTGAAGATAAAGGATCAATACAACAGTTGAAGTCAATATTAAAACTTGCAGACGACACTCAGGTAGAACGATTACATCCAATATTACGAGGATTTTATCTAGGAATGGTAGACCGTGAGGAACATTTAAAACCTCCATTTGATTATTACAAGATGCCTTTCGAAACACTAGAAATACTTTCTGACCAAATTGAAATTCTTTCGAAACAACGATCAATTGCAACAACTGATGAGGATTCCGAAGCCCCAGAAAATAAAAGTGACGCCTCTGAAGCAGAAGATCCAGGCCCTCCTTCTGTGCCCCCTACACCCCCACGCACAAACTCTAGATCTTAGAATATCAAAATGATCATAGATCACTGAATACTTTCCAAAAGAGTTAATATTTGTTTCGTTTCTTCTAACAATTTATCTCGATAAGAAATATAAGAACCAAGCTGTGCAGTATCTAATTTTTCCAAATCATTTTTAAATGCGATACAGCAAGTTTTAGCGCGCGAAATATCTCCTAAGATAATATAAATTTCATAAATAAATTTTAATAAACATAATGAGTTAATATCATCTGCTAAGATCGAATTATCTGTAATTTTTTTCTGAATACTTTCTATTATTAAAATATTCTTTTTAAGGCTGGTCTTTTGTAAGGCATTAGCCTGTATTCCTTTCGATAAATTAATTAATGCCTCAGCCACACCATTAGCATCAAAAGAATGATTATCTACCTGAGACCATACTTTTAACGATTCCAAATAAGTTTGTTGCGCTTTTTCTGAACTACCCATCATTAATAAAACATTGGCATATTTATTCATGGCATTTGAAGTGAGCGGTGTGTCATAACCACAAGTAGAAATAAAAATATTGACGGCTTCGTTAAAACATTTTTCAGCCGCATTATAATCTTTCTTTTTCATATATAAGTCACCCATGGCGCCTAACGCTTTGGCCATGAGAGAATGAGGTTTATCAAATCTTTCTTTAAGTAATTGCAAGCTCGTTTCAAGAACTGTTAAAGCATCATCAGTGTTATCTAATACATTAGATAAACCCATTAATAATGTAGCAAATCGCTGCTTTTCTTGTGGATTTTTGAGAATTAGCAAAATGGCTCGTGCATAGGCAATAGCCGCTTCCTTTTTCTGACCTAATCTAGAATAAACTAGCGCCATGTTTTCATAAATAGTATCGTTAGGACCTAAGATATCGAGTTGCTTTTCAAAATATTCTAATGCTTCTTGATATTTTCCCTGTTTAAAACGCAAAAAAGCGCGTGATTGAATGGCTAAAATATGAAAAGAACTGGATTTTGGTCTAGTTATACAAAATGGGTAAACTTGATCAAGCAATTCATCGCCTTCAGTGAGACGATACTGGGTAATTAAATTAGAATAATAATCAAATGCTGCTTTTAATGTATGAGTATGTTCTAATCCATTTTCTTTAACAAAATCAACATATCGTTGTTTATAAATAGCATATTGTTTATGTTGACACTCTACACAATCTTCACCAATTCCTTTTTCTTCTAAGTGAGGGCATGTAATAGGAGGAAGAGGATAATTTCGAATTTCGATTAATTCAATGGGATGCTCACTGTCTTCAACAGATAGCTCTTTAGCATTAGGCACTTCCACTCCTTCGCATATTTTTTTAAGAATAGTCGTTAATTTGGTATCACCAAAGGGAGGAATGTTGTTGTTAAATGAATTGGTCATGCTATTATTTTCCAAAAATTGATTTTAGCAAGTCACACTTTAGAATGATTATACCCCATCAAACACAAATAAAAATTTCATAAAATCAAGGATTGCATATCCGAAATGCTTAAATTTAATACAAAAAAAATATACCTGTGTTGTCTGTTTTTTTGCCAATAAATTCAACAAACAGTTATCTCAAAATAAAATGTTAAGGAAATTTAATTAAAGCTTGGCTCAATCTTACCAATGACCCACGTAAATCTTTCAAATCGGTCAAAAAAGCCGCTAACAAAATATAATCTTCTGACAAATCAAGTAACTCCAATGATGGTGGAGCCACAATTTGAAATGCTTTTTCTAATTGTATTAATTCATCTTCCAAGTCACTGACGGGCTGAGAAAGCTTTTGTAAATTTAAAATGGTAATCAATGCTTGAAACAATTTTTGTGTAGCTTGCGCAAATCCCAACAAAGGATCTTCTAAATTTTCTAATCTGGTTTTATCAAAAGAATGTCGCGCAATGTGATGTAAAGAAAATAAAATTTCCGCGACTCTCTCTGTCATCACTAAAAAATGTCTATGGCCAGATTGGATTGATACGCTCAGGCCTGATTCGTAAACCCAACTAGGAAAAGCATTGGTTCGCGTTTGAAATTTATTCTCTAGAAGAATTTTTTGTTCTTCTGCTCTTTTTTCAGAATTTCCCTTATGCAAAAATAATTCTATAATAGCCGTCAAATATGTTTCATACGCATTCAAGATAGGAATGACCTTACTACGAAATTCCACATCGACCCGACTTGGATAAATTAATAAATTTATTGCAATGCCAATACAAGCACCCAATGTCACATCATATAAACGCGCATATAAAACACTTATTTGCATAACTGATGACAGCATAGTAATTAATAAAATGAATCCTATTAAAAAACCACGGGTTAAAATAAATAAATTTAATGAATCTTTAAGTGCAAAATAATTTGAAAAACAAAAAACTATGACTATTATGATATACAAAACAATAGACTGATGAATTAGCAAAACTAACACAGTACCAAAAGCCACGCTTAAAATTATAATAAAAAATCTTTCTAAACCTTGTCGTAGACTAATGCCTACGGCGGTTTGCATAACTAAAATCGCTGTCAATGGAATCCAAAACGGTTCTGAACGAGCAAAAAAATAGCTTGAGACCACTGCGACAAATGCAGACAGCGCCTGAGAATACGCTCGTTTCACCACAAAAGATTCTTTTATCATCAACACCCTTAGATGCTTGAAACTACATAATTTTGTTCTTCTTATTTTTCGCATGACATTTACTCATCTTAAATTCTTTCTGAAGTTTGTTTCACAAGAGCATCATTAGCTAATATAGTTAATTCAGATTGCAGCTCCTTAAGAACTTGTATAAAAATCAAATATACAATTGGATCTTTACTCACAATACGCAGTGTTTTTTCATAAACTCCTTCTAGAATTTGAATATTGTCTAGCAAATTTTCTATGTTTTCCATTATGTCAATTTGTGGCCTTTTAAAGATAATCTTTTTCAAAGGATGCAAACTAATACACAATTTGCTAAATATTAGTGAAATGATTTCAGAAATATTTTTTAATTCTTTTTCCAACACTTCAAAAGTCGAATGATCTTGAACTCGATAACGCAAACTACCTAGCGCAATTAAATTCTCAAAAATATTTTCTAGTTGACCAATCCATTTCTGATTAGTATTTGACAACCGACGATATCTATCCATAAGGTCAAAAATTCGTTGCCTCTCCGCATGCAACTTTTTTTCATACCAATAATGATAATCTTTATAGTCTCTTTTTAATAAAATATTAAATAATTGCAACTGCATTTTGTTGAAGGTTGCAAAAATGTCACTAAGCAAATATTTCAAAGTTTGATTAGCTCGAGGCAACCATAAAATGCTTTGTAATATGCTTGCCAGTAAAGTGCCTAAGAAAACGCTTTCAACACGATTCAAATCTCGAGCAAAATCTACGTGTAATCCTGCTGCTATCATGCCAAACAAATTAAAAACCAGCATTGGATAAAAATAATTAATTTTTCTTAACCCAATCCCCATTGTGATAAAAGTTGTGAAAAATAAATAAAACGCCAACAGCAAATATTGTGTACTAATACAATTTAAGATGAATACATTAATCGCTATAGAAATTCCAGTACACAAAGAAATTAAAATACTTTTTGTTCTAGAATCAGCAGGAATTTGCACTAGAATGAAGGAGGTAAAAATAAGCCAATTACCTTGCTGGATATATCGCGAAAGAATAAATGCCAAAATTGCAGTAATCAAAATTCGAATTAATTGATACATTAAGATAGTCTTGACCTCTCGACATCTTTCCAATATTCACGCTTGAGCAAATAGACGAATATAAACAAAATCAATAAAAACCCAATAACCCACCAACCGAGTCGCTCTTGTTGAACTTTGTAAGGTTCAGATGCATACGTCAAAAAATTAACGAGATCCGTCATAGTCGCATCAAATTGTTCTGGTGTCATCGTGCCCGGGGTTTGCAAAGCAAGCAAATCATACCATTGATACTTCCATAAATAGATGCGCTTATCTTGATCTATTGGAACTCGAATTTGTTGCCCTTGAAAAATAGAAGGAATTCCTGGCATGGCCGTAGTCGGAACTAATAAGTTACTCACTCCATTGGGGCGTTTTTTATCAATATAAAAACTATGTAAATATGTATAAATCCAATTGGAACCTCGTCTGCTCGCTTCCAATGATAAATCGGGAGGTTTTACCCCATTTGGCCAAGTCTTAACGTTAATAGGCATTTTGTCATATAAAACTCCCGCATCTTCTGCAATCTTATTGTAGCGCATATAAATTAACGTATGACAAACCATACAATTTGTAGCAAAAAACTTAGCGCCTCGCGAAAGTGATTGTGTGTCACTCAAATTAATCTGTACTTTTTCTAAGGCAATAGGAATTTCTTCCTGAGCCAAGGAAACATTAGCAAATATAAAAATAAGAAAAATAAAAAAGTATTTCATTATTTTGTAATATGCTCCGGTAAAGGTTTGGTTTTTTCATAGCGCGTGTAAAAAGGCATTAATAAAAAAAACGCAAAATACCCAATCGCAAAAACTCGCGCCATCGTGGTCCGCAAAGGTGAAACTGAATGAATACCCAAATAGCCAAGGCCAATAAAACTAATCACAAAAACAACTATGGCTATCTTAGATAGCATTCCTTTATAGCGAATTGAACGCACACGACTTCTATCCAGCCAGGGTAAAATAAACATTAAGCCAATGGCTGATGCCATCGCTATTAAGCCAAGCAATTTATTCGGAATCGCACGCAAAATCGCATAATAAGGCGTCATATACCAAACAGGAGAAATTTCAGGAGGCGTTTGCAATGGATTTGCTGGTGTAAAATTTTCTGCTTCTAAAAATAATCCACCCATAGCAGGCATGAAAAATATTACACTGAAAAATACAATTAAAAAAACCACTGCGCCAACCAAATCTTTTATTGTGTAATATGGCTGAAAAGGCACATCATCCGGTGTTTGATGTTCATGATCAATATCAATACCATCTGGATTATTTGAACCTACGTAATGTAAGGCAACTAAATGAATAAAAACCAAGAGTAACAACACCATGGGAATAGCTGTGACATGCAAAGAAAAAAATCGATGTAGCGTAACCGTTGAAATACTGTAATCACCACGCAACCAAACTTCGATATCATCTCCTATAAAAGGAATTGCACTAGCGAAGGAAGTAATAACTTCCGCTCCCCAATATGACATTTGTCCCCAAGGCAAGACATAACCTGTGAATGCTTCTGCAAGTAACGTTATGTAAATCGTCATGCCAATAAGCCAAAGCAATTCTCGAGGAAATTTGTACGATCCATAAATCAACGCACGATACATATGTAAATATACGACAACAAAGAATGCTGATGCTCCTGTGGTATGCATGAATCGAATCAACCATCCATAATGCACATCGCGCATAATGTGTTGCACAGAATTAAACGCTTCTTCTCCTGTTGGAGTATATTCCATAGCAAGCCAAATGCCGGTAACAATTTGATTTAACAAAACCAACAAAGAAAAAGAACCAAAGTAATACCAAAAATTAAAATTTCGCGCAGCATAATAATGTGTTAAATGCTTATACCAAAATTCACGCAGTGGATAACGGTTTTCAATCCATGCTATTACATTAATTTTTTTTAAAAAATTTTCCATATTTAAGTTGTCTTCGTTTGGGCAGGCGCTTGATGGGCGCCCACAATAATACGGTTATCGTTAATATATCCATACGGAGGAATTTCTAAATTTTTCGGCGCAGGCACACCTTGAAACACTCTTCCAGCTAAATCGTAAAGCGAACCATGACAAGGACAATAAAAGCCACCCAACCAAGTAGGTGAAACACTTCCAACATCGGGACGATAAGTTGGAATACAGCCTAGATGAGTACAAATTCCAATAGCAACAAAAAACTCGGGTTTAATTGAGCGGTATAGATTTTTAGCGTACGGAGGTTGCTGATCCACATCGGAAGAAGGATCACGTAATAAATGATTTAATTTAGGTAAATTAGCAAGCATCTCTGGTGTACGTCGAATTACCCAAATGGGTTTTCCACGCCAAACAATTGTTAATTGTTGCGCCGGCTTAATTGGTGTCAAATCGACTTCTACTGGAGCGCCCGCGGCTTCTGTATCCGCGCTGGGTAACCAATAACTGACAAATGGAATCGATGCTGCTGCTAAGCCAATGCCACCCACTGTAGCCGTGGCTCGTCTCAGAAAGCAGCGCCTTTCCTCATCCACCTCATCATTTGTTGTCATGCCTCTATCCTTGCAAAAGATCCCTTAGGATCCTGTACCTTCTGATTGCTTAAGCGCCTTCAAAGGTACAATCCCGCTAAAAAATATCCCTATTTCAAATAATAGCCAAAGTGGCAAAGCCAACAAAGTTTGTGACAAAACATCTGGTGGCGCAAGTAGCATGCCCATTATGAATGCTCCCACAATAGCATAAGGACGTTTTTTTATTAATTGTGTTCGAGTCGTTACCCCCGTCCAAATCAATAAAATAATCACCACCGGTACTTCAAATATTGCTCCAAAAATATAAAAGAATTTTAACGTGAAATCGAGATACTGGCTAATATCAGGGCTAACAAATACGCCATGAGGAACGGTTTGCGTTAGAAAATGAAATAAAATAGGTAAAATCACAAAATAAGCAAATGCAACCCCTAGATAAAATAGCGCTGTACTAATAAAAAGCAAGGACCACATTAATCGTTTTTCTTGTTGATATAATGCTGGCGCTACAAAAGCCCATAACTGATGAAGGAAAACGGGCACCGCTAGAAATAAAGCTATAATAAAAGTTAACTCAAAAGGTACAAAGAAGGGTGCAATAATATTAGTTGCAATTAATCCATGTCCTGCGGGTAAATTTTTCAATAAGGGCAGCGCTAATAGTGTATAAAGATCATTAGCAAAATAGAACAAACAAATAAAAATAAGCAAAAAAGCGCTAAGACATTTTATCAGACGTTTTCGCAATTCAATTAAAAAACGCAAAACCCCAGTTTTCTGCTCATTCATGACAAATCCATTTTATGTTTAATCTTCTCTATTATTTGACGTACTCCTTTCAGCCAACGTCCAATATTATGTGCAACATCAGGTAAATGTTGAGGTTTAATCACAATAAGTGCTATGACTATAATGAGAAGTATTTCACTTAGATGGATATTCATCCTTGAATTTATCCTCCTATTTTTTTGGATCCTATTTTCTTGATCCGATTTTCTTGGTTTTATTTATTGAGTCTTATTTTCTTGATCCGGTTTTTGGGCCTATGTTCCCAAAGCCCATTATTTATCGATTTCCTTAACATCCTCTTCTTGCAATCCTTTTTTAAAATTTTTTATTGCAGCACCCAAATCACTTGCCATTTCGCGCAATCGTTTCGTGCCAAACAATAAAACGATGATTAAAAAAATGATGATCAGAGATCCGAAGCTAAAACCTTTAAACAACATAGTGGGCGCTCTCCTATATTCCGTGCGGATGAATCCATCCCATTGCAAAAGCAACAAACAAGAGAATAAATAAAACTAATGAAAGAATAATTCTCCAAGTCAAAGCTTTCACGACTTGATCTGTATGGTTTTTTTCATTTACTAAATAATATAGACCTGTCCCTAACGCATAAAGAATCACTATTAAGAATAAAACAATAATCAATTTAACTACCATATAACCTCACTATAACAGTGAACTATTTCTTCTCTTCCGACCCCGACTAAACCAAGTTACATGGATTCTTACATAGAGAGTCTGTTGGGAAAGCTAGACTCCAGGGACGTCTGAGTCGGGAGGTACAGGGACGTACCAAGCTTTCCCGACAGACTCTCAATGTAAGAATCCATCAAACTTGATTTCATTCTCTTTAAGTTTATGCGGAAATCCGTATGATTTCATCTTTAAATTTTGGAATAATTAATTTGAAAATCATCACCTTGCTTATATTTTTGACAACATGCCTAGGACTCAGTATATATCTATTTTCGGAAAATATGTGTACAGCTAAATCAACACACTCAAAAACTGAGAAAATTGAGACAGAAACCAAATCTAGCTATAATGCGCCTCTTATTACAGAAGGTATTAGCAAAAAAATGTGCAAACCATTCGATGTCTTAATTCAGTATATTACTCCCCAGCACGCACTGTCGCGCTTTGCTGGATGGTTAAGCAATTGTGAAAAACCTTGGTTAAAAAATTATTTGATTCGCTATTTCTTAGGACGTTTCGATATTAATATGAAAGAAGCATTAATCGAGGATCCTTTCGATTACCCAAGTTTTAATGCATTTTTTACTCGTAAATTAAAACCAGAATTAAGACCAATCGCTTCGGGACATGATATTGCCTCACCGGTAGATGGCTTCATAAGTCAGATAGGTAAAATTGAAAATCATACCTTAGTTCAAGCCAAAGGCCATTTTTTTAATTTAACGTCTTTATTAGGCGGCTCTGAACATCTTGCAAAACTTTTCTCCAATGGTGAATTTGCAACACTTTACCTTTCTCCAAAAGATTATCATCGTGTTCATATGCCAATTGATGGAAAATTGATCAAGACCATTTATATACCAGGCAATCTCTTTTCGGTAAGTCAAAAAACGGTGCAATTTGTGCCCAATTTATTTGCTCGCAATGAACGCCTGGTCTGCATTTTTGACACTGACAAAGGACCTATGGCAGTTATCTTAGTCGGCGCCATGGTAGTGGGCAGCATAGACACGGTGTGGCCCTTAAAAATGAATAGGGGTATATTGACAGAAGAATCATATAATAAGTCTCTGACACTCGCTAAAGGGGCCGAATTGGGCCTTTTTAAACTGGGATCGACTGTTATTGTCTTGTTTGCAAATGATAAGGTTATTTGGAATAAGGAGTTACATGAAAATTCTGTAATTCGAATGGGACAAGCTATCGGACAAACTTTAGATAACTGATGCGCCTAAAATGAAAAGGGGTGATCTTTCGACCACCCCTACTACCTACCCCGGGCTTCCTGGCCCTTACTACCATTCCCTGGCGGACTATCCCTTATGAAGCTTCATCCATGTGCCGGTCCAAAAAATCATCCGTGAACCATTTAATCTTATCAAAATTGGCATTTTAAGCAATCAAAAAATGATCAAGAAAAAAGAGCATACTATGCAAATTTAAAAATAATATCTCATTTTTTCAATTAATTAATTCAATAAAGCGAGTTTTTTGAGGGAATTTTTGAGTGGATTTACTTACGTCTGATATGGCAAAAATCGCACAAAAATCAATGCGGACCCTAGTAGATCGTTTCACTGAATTTGTCCTGCTGAGCGTTCAGCTTGCAAGATATTGAAGCGTTTTGATTGAGCAAAAGCGTAGGCGTACTTTATTGTACGTCGAGGTTTTGCGATTGAAAAACGCTTCAAGATCGCCGCAAGATGGGCGTTCAGCAGGACAAATTCAGTGAAACGATCTACTAGGCTAATTAATTATTTAGCTCGGAGAAAATTGAATACCCATCGCTGCAATAATTTAGCCACATAAATACTTAAGACACCTGTGCCAAATACCATTAAAGCAACGTAAATAGGCAAAAGACCCACAATAATAACATGCCAATTTTCTAATCTTTGGCAGATCATTTCGTGGACGGATGTAATAGAAAATGGCAGGACGTTACCTTGCAACAGGTAATAAATCATATAACTTACCGCAAGTAAGCTAATAACAACACTAATTGTAAGCGAATGACTTTTTTTCATATGTTCAAATTTTAATCAATTTACTGGATGATTGCTGTATTATTGTATAAAGATTTTCTTAAGAAAAGATTAAGGCGTGAGAATAAATACTTGACCGTTTTTGTAAGTTAAAGTATTACATCAAACAATTTATTAAAATACGAGGTGGTAGCGATGTCAATTGCAAGACAAGCGCCTGATCTTAAAGGACTACAACAAATAACCCCCGCCAATTTTCAAAATTTCCTAGGTGCTTTATGGCTCGCTTTTAATTATGACGACATTGATCATGTCAAAAAAAATGTTTTATCACGTTGGCTAGTATTTATTGCTGCTAAAATCGAAGATTTGAAAAATTCAGACAGCCCTTTTAATTTAAGACAATATGAACTATCGTTTTTTGATTTTTTAGAAGAAGAATTTAATAATTTTGCAAAAGATAGTCCACAAAGTGCATTGCTAGCCATTAATGAAGCCGCAAAGTATGTCCTTACAAAAGAATATGATTTCGAAAATATTTCTAAAACTTTAGAGGCTCTTATTTATAGCAAGGGAAGATTTTCAGTAAGTGACTTACCTGTACGTAAAATGCGTATGCTGCATGAAATTGGTATTTTATTTCAAATGGCTTATGTTCTTGAATATGCTACTTTTGATAGCACTATGAATCGCGTGACAGAAATTCTTGATTTACACGATTTAACAAACACCAAAAAAATTGCTGATGGCTTAACAGCATCGGTCCAGCAACAATCGCGATTTTTAGAAAAATTAGCGGAAAAAGTACAAACTCTAGAAAACGCTTGGCTAGTTTCTTATAATCAAGAAGCTATAAAAGAAGCTCTAAAAAATGCTGAATTAAATATAATTGAAAATTATGATTCATTTCTTCAAGAAAGAATCAAAAAACTCAACCGTGATGATAAACCACTTAAATTCCCTGAAATAAAACATTTGCAAATTTTCGGAAATGAAAAAAATGATTTTATGGAACCACAATTAAAACAATTAAAAATTGAAATCGAAACCAAAATGGCTTTTGCTCAAGGATTAGCAAAAAGGGATCATGCAGAAAAAGAGAAAATTTTTACCTCCATGGAAATTTATCATCAAGATATTAAAGCCTCATTAGATAATTTAGAATTAAATGTGGCATCTGGATTTAAATTACCAAGTCCACCGGATATCAAAACCAAAAATTTCAAAAAAAATATTTTGATTGCCACAGATGCCCGCCAATCTGCCTTACAAGAATTACAATATAAATATCAGCCACTTGCAGAACAAATGAGTGCTGCAACAAAAATATTAAATAATGAAATATTTTTTCCTAGAGAAAGAAAAGATGATGTAGCTTTAATTACTGGAGTAAAGCAACTCAAGCCTGTTTACGACACACTGGGATATAGAGATACGAAGGAGTTAATCATTCGGGCAAAAACTGCCGCTAGAAATCAATCAACTTACAGTGTTTCAAAAGAATGGGAAAATGTCGCGTCTGAAACTGATAAACTCAAATTTGATAGAATTCAATGTGTAGGATCATTAGCTCAAGAAATATTTGATATCGACATAACTGAAAAAGCAATTTTATCTCAAATCAAACAAGAACAAGACATTTTGCTTGCACAGCGCTCTGCTTATACACGACTTAAAGAAATTCCTAATGAACATAATCGTAATCGAATTACCACACTACAAGCCAACTTGGATGGACGAAGAACAAACATACAAAAGTTAATCCAACAATGTAAAGAAGAATTATCTAAACTTAACTTTTTTATCAATGCTCAAATTCAGCAATTTGAGAGCAAAAAACAAGAAGAAAAAAAATTACTTCCCACTGCCAAAATTAAGAAAATTTCTCCAAAAAATACTAGCCTCGCAATAATGGCAGGTCGACCAAAACCAATAAAACCTTTTGCGCCAGCACGGCCTAAACTTCTCGCGCCTATTAATGCAGATTTTCGAGAAAAAAAGAAAGCTTTATTCTCTGGAAAAGAAAAAGGAGTCATCTTTTCTAGCTTAATCTTTGGCGCAGGCGGACTGGGTGTAGGATTGTGTGGCTTGTTTGGCATCGGATTATTGAATATTTGGAATCCTCTAGGTTGGATAATCATTGCAGGTGTAAGTGGTATTAGCTTACTTTCGGGTGTTGCTTATTTTGTGGGGAAAAAATATTGTTGCAACAAATCAGTGTCCAGCTCGCCAAATTTTTCAACTTCCTCGGAAATCAAACCACTCGCATACAATCCCAGGAAAACTGCAAAAAACTCCAAGGATTTTAAAAAAGAAGAAAAAAAATCACTTACAATTAACGAGCAGATCAATCAACTTAAGCAAGAGATTGAAAGTGGTTATGATGAATTATCCGTGCATCCAAATCTGAACATTATTATTTTTGCCTCTAAATCAAAATTCAATCAACAGAATTATTATCAGGCTCAAGCAGGAGTTGATACTAAAGCATCGGGATGTGAAGATAAAATTAATCTTCAGTTTGAAATAAAACTTAAACTTTTAAAATTAGATATTATTTCAAAAATTCAAGCGCTGCCGGATTCTGTTAAAAATCGCGACCAAGCAATTAATGCCGTATTTCAAAGCAGATTCGACACCGCAGATTATTTATTAAAACCTTCTCGATGTTGGGACGCAAACAAGCCAGAACGTCGTAAAATTTGTCAAGAACTCAATGAAGGCAAAGATATCATAAAAAAAATGCGCACTAGTGAAGTCATTCTGTGTGACGTAAATGAACAATTAGATCGAGTTGGTTTGCGGATGTGAGATTGGGATCAGGCCTGAAATATTGACTAGTGAATTAAGTCCGTATTTCAGGCCTGATCCCAGCTTTGCACTTTATCTTTTAAACAACTTTTTCTGCTTCGTACCGCTTAATACTAGCTAAAATTTCTGTTTTCGCCGCTTCTGCACCATCCCAACCGTCGACTTTCACCCATTTTCCAGCTTCTAAATCTTTGTAGTGTTGAAAAAAGTGGGCAATTGAAGAAAGCAATTCTATTCCTAAATCTTCCGGTTTTTGAATATCTTTATAGCGAGCTGAAAGTTTATCAATCGGTACAGCAAGAATTTTAACGTCTGGTCCTGATTCGTCGGTCATACGCAACATACCAACAGGACGACAACGTAAAATCACTCCAGGTATAAGTGAATAAGGAGCAACAACTAATACATCGACTGGGTCACCATCTTCTGAAAGTGTTTGTGGAATAAATCCATAATCACATGGATAGTGCATACATGTTGCAACAAATCGGTCAACCATCAACATCCCGCTTTTTTTGTCTACTTCGTATTTTACTGGATCACTGCGTGAAGGGATTTCTATCACAACATTGACATCATTGGGCACCTGACGTCCAGAATCGATATGTTTTAAACTCATAGTTTCATTTCCTTTATTTAATTAATAACTCTCATCAAAGCACATTTTCACTTGATGGTATCAAAAGTATGTTAAAGTCAGCTTGATCCTAACAAAAATAGTATCCATTTATTTGTAAACTGACCTAAACATAACTTAGAGACCATCAACATCTTAAGCAATTTTCTTGCAGATAGGACAACCCTGCTCTACGGTCTTGATTGGTCCCTGGCAAACCAGACATTGTTGTGAACCGGTTTCCTGTAATTTTTCATTTAAAGCAACACGTTGATCGAATACAAAACATTCGCCATCGTAATGCGAGCCACCTATTTTAGCGAAATAATTCAAAATCCCACCTTGTAATTGATAAACTTCTGGAAAATTATTTTTTAAAAGATGTAACGCAGCTTTTTCACAACGAATTCCTCCCGTACAAAACATAACAACAGGTTTATTGCGAGGAATTTTTTCTGCCGAGTTTGGAAAATCACAAAAATCATCGAGATGTAAATTAGTCGCGCCTTGAAATGTCCCAAAACGAACTTCATACTCGTTGCGAGTATCCAATATCGTTATATCTTTATTTTCATCAAGCCATTGTTTAAATTCTTTTGGGGTAATACTTGGCGCACTCATTTCATCTGGACGTATTTCTGATTGACGCATTGTGATAATTTCTTTTTTGAGTTTTACTCTCATATGCTTAAAAGGAATATAAGTCGAATAACTTTCCCGAAAAGTCATATCAGAAAAACGTGAATCTGAGTTGATAAATTGTTTAAAAAGCTCAATATAGTTAGTTTCACCTGCCAGGTTTAGGTTTATTCCCTCAGAGCTAAGCAAAATTGTACCTTTCAACCCTAAGCTAAGGCACTTGGTTAATAATTGCTCTCTTAATGGTGGCAAATTAGACAGTGAAATAAATTTATATCCGGCTATGTTTAGGATTTGCATAATTTTAAATGTTTGAAAAAAATGATTGCCACTTTACTTTAGAATGAATACATCGTCAATGTGTTTATTTGTTGATCAACTATAGATGTCTATTAAAAGATGCTAGAAAAACTTCCCTTACCCTCGTAAACTACCCTTCTTTGAGAGGGCGGGGTGAATTCATTCCTTTTTCAAAACATCAGAGGGTTCAAAATGGATTGTTTATTTTGCAAGATAATTTCAGGTGATATACCAGCTAAAGTAATTTTTCAAGATGATTTAGTCGTGGCATTTGACGATATCAATCCACAAGCACCGCAACATAAACTCATCGTACCTCGCAAACATATTGCTACTTTGAATGACCTCCAAGAAGAGGATAACAATTTAATTGGTTATATGGCTCAAACTGCTAAACAGTTAGCAAAAAATCTCAATATAGCTGAAGATGGCTATCGAATAGTGATGAATTGCAATGCTGGAGCAGGACAAACTGTATTTCATATCCATATGCACTTACTCGGTGGTCGCCATATGACCTGGCCACCAGGGTAAAAAGAGAGTATTTTCCATGGAAAAATATTTCGAACAAATTATTGAAGCTTTAGGTGAAGACAAAGATCGCGAAGGCTTACGCGGCACCCCCAAACGCGCTTCTGAAGCGATGAAATTTCTTACCCATGGTTACGAGCAATCGTTAGAAAAAATTGTGAATGGCGCTTTATTTGACACTGATAATGATGAAATGATTATCGTAAAAGATATCGAACTCTACTCTCTTTGCGAACATCATTTACTTCCTTTCATCGGTAAATGCCATGTGGCCTATATACCGCGTGGCAAAATAATCGGTTTATCTAAAGTCGCAAGAATTGTCGATATGTTTGGCCGTCGTCTTCAAGTTCAAGAAAAACTTACCAAGCAAGTTGCTGAAACCATATTTAGTATTACTGGCGCTCGAGGTGTGGGCGTTATTATGGAAGCAAAGCACTTGTGTATGATGATGCGCGGTGTAGAAAAACAAAATTCCACTATGGTTACTTCTGTTATGCTAGGTTCGTTTCGTGAAGACACCCGAACGCGTTCAGAATTTCTAAGCTTAGTGAGAGGGGTCAAGTCTTGACTGTTGACCAAAGGGGTCGTCAGGAGGGGTCAAGTCTTGACTGTTGACCAATGCTTGGAGTTGTGGGGTCAGACCCGAGCATTGGTCAACAGTCAAGACTTGACCCCTCTAAACTAACTGGCGCTGTATGAGATTTTCTAAAACTCGCAAGGGAGATCGGTTTTCATCCAGCATAGCAAAAACCGGTAGATAGAAAGTTTGTTCCAAAAGATATTGTCCAGACATAGCCGCATGCGAAACGTGATCGGTTTGCACTACCCAGGTGGAACAAGAAGGGAAATGAAATTCCAATTGTTTTGCTTTTTGCTGATACACTTCATCTGCTTTCATATTATCATGCAATTGCAACATAAAATGATCATAGAGCGTGCGTCGCTTTTTTGTGATTTTTAAGAGATGTAATAATGTTGAACTGCCTGGAATAGGCTTTTGCAATCGAGCTAAGAATTGTTGTGCTACATCTGCAAAAGGCTCACCTAAACGCCAAACACGAGATTGACCATTGGGATTAACATTGCAAAAAACTCGCAAAATTCTCCAACCCTGATTTGGACTGGCTGGAAATGCATCCACATGCAAACGTGTATCATCTTTACGATACGAACTGACACGTCCTTTAATTTCCACAGGACGAAAACTGGTTCGGCCAATTGTTAAAGATTTTGTGTAATGTGGAAATAAATTATTAACAAATTCCTTTGCTTGATTTGCAAAACGCCCTAAGAAATCATGCATTAATTGGCTTTGTTCCTTAGAAACATGAGCTGCCATGCCTCGTACTTCACTAGTCAGTGGGTTATAACTAATATTTTTCGATTTTGCGCTAACATACTGAGGCGAAAAAATATGTTGCTCATCCGCACCAAGCTGAAAGGCCAATTTTGGAAAAAATAAAACTTGTCCATTTTCAAGAGCATGCGTCATATCTTTACATTCTGCTTCAGAAAATAGATTTTGCCAGGTGGAAATAGGAATGGTTTGTAATACGTCCATGTGTATTCTCTTTCTTATTTTTATTTTTTAATTAATTTATTGCCGCTATTTTCGTAGGAAAATAAATTTAGAGTCTACTAATTCAGATCTTCAGCATGTTGGCTTTTATGAATTACTCGAACCTCGAGTACCTCAAAAAAGCCAATCGCAGTTCAACAAATCTTTTATTGCGCTATTTCTTTCATACTCAATCGAATCTTACCTTGTCTATCGATTTCGAGTACTTTCACTTTAACAGCTTGGCCTTCAGACAATTTATCAGCAACATTGGCTATTCTTTCATTGGCAATTTGAGAAATATGCACTAATCCAGTCTTACCAGCTAAGAAACTGACGATTGCACCAAAGTCCATCAACTTAACTACAGTACCTTCGTAAACATGGCCTATTGCCACATCGGCAGTTAACATTTCAATACGGCGTTTTGCGTCTTCACATGCTGCTAAATCTGCCGCAGCAATACGGACTTCGCCATTATCATTAATATCAACAACGGTTCCTGTTTCTTCCGTTATTGAACGGATTGTTACACCACCCTTACCAATGACATCGCGAATTTTATCGGTTGGTACGCGCATATTAAGAATACGTGGTGCATAAACTGACATTTCTTGGCGAGCATGGGTAATTGTATCATTCATAATTCCTAAAATATGCACGCGACCGGCATTTGCTTGTTCAAGCGCTATGCGCATAATTTCTTCAGTAATGCCATCGATCTTAATATCCATTTGTAAAGCAGTGACACCACCTAAGGTACCAGCTACTTTAAAATCCATATCGCCAAGATGATCTTCATCACCTAGAATATCTGTCAAAACTGCAAAGCTATTGCCTTCTTTCACCAGTCCCATCGCAATACCCGCAACATGCGCACGGGTTGGAACACCAGCATCCATCAACGCTAAACTGCTACCACAAACGCTAGCCATTGAACTTGAGCCATTGGATTCTGTGATTTCAGAAACTACTCGCAATACATAAGGAAATTCTTTTTGTGATGGTAAAACTGGATTAACACCACGTTTAGCTAAATTTCCATGCCCAATTTCACGACGTTTTGGGCTGCCTACAAAACCGACTTCACCAACGGAATAGGGGGGGAAATTATAATGCAACATAAAACTATCTTTATGCTCACCCTCTAACGCATCAATAGTTTGTGCATCACGTTCTGTTCCTAAGGTAGCAACAACTAAAGCTTGCGTTTCACCTCGGGTAAATAAAGCGGAACCATGGGTTCGAGGTAATACACCGACCTGAATAGAAATAGGACGAACCGTTTTTGTATCACGACCATCTATACGTGGCTTACCTTCTAAAATGCGACCACGAACAATTTTTCTTTCTAAGTTGTTGAATACATGCTTTATATCATCCGTTAAGACGCCTTCGTCTTCTTTTCCTTCATTTTCCGCTAGCATTTGCTCTAGAACACGATCACGGATATCGGCAACAGCTGTTTGTCGTTCTTGCTTATCTGGTATTTGGAAAGCTGCAACCATATCAGCTTCACACAAATCCATGACTCGTTTTTCAACGTTAGCATTTAATTCAGGTGGTTGCCAATCCCATGCTTTTTTGCCAGCTTCTTTGGCAAATTCTTTGATTGTATTAATTGCGACTTGCATTTCGCGATAACCAAACATAACTGCGCCCAACATCACTTCTTCTGGCAGTTCTTTGGCTTCCGATTCGACCATAAGAACAGCATGTTCCGTACCTGCCACAACCATGTCAAGTTGTGATGATTCTAATTGGGAAAAGGTAGGATTCAAAATGTAAGCGTTATCAGTATAACCAACACGCGCAGCGCCTAATGGTCCCATAAATGGCATTCCAGAAAGGCTTAATGCAGCTGACGCACCTAGCATGGCAGGAATATCGGGATTAATTTCGGGATTCATCGAAAGCACTGTAGCTATCAGTTGGACTTCGTGACCAAACCCTTTTGGAAATAAGGGACGTAAAGGACGATCGATTAATCGAGAAGTTAAAGTTTCTTTTTCACTCGGTTTACCTTCACGTTTAAAATAGCCACCAGGTATACGACCAGCAGCATAAGTACGTTCTTGATAATTCACAGTAAGGGGAAAGAAATCGCGATTTTCGCTTTCGCCTTCTTGGCCAACTACGGTGACCAATACAACAGTATCATCCATACTAACTAATACAGCGGCTGTTGCTTGCCGCGCCATGACTCCGGTTTCTAGCGTTACGGTATGATCACCATAGCGAAATGTTTTTTTCACTGCTGCCACGAAATGTTTCCTATACTATAATTTATATTGAATTAACCACGAACTTCTAATTCGCCGATCAATTTACTATAAGCTTCTGAATTAACACGTTTTAAATAACGCATTAACCTACGACGCTTACTCACCATTAAAGTTAAACCATAACGGGTATGATAATCATGTTTATTTGTCTTTAAGTGTTCAGTTAACTTCTCAATTCGTGCGGTTAATAAAGCAATTTGCACTTCTGATGATCCAGTATCATCTTTAGCACGTTGATAGGTTTTAATAATCTGCGCTGTTTCTGCAGTTGTTAATGACATGTATAAAACTCCCAATCTAATTATTAAAAAAATGAGCCACGTATTGTAGCGGGGAGAAGCGTCTATAACAAGCGTTAAATCACTGTTTCATTAACATATAAGCGCTTAACTTAATTAAAAAATACTGATCAAATTTAATTCAAAATAAAAAATCACTATATTCAACGAATTAGATGTTTAGCTTTCGTTTACAGAGTACAGTCCTCGTCAAATAGCAATTTGTATATTTGACGAGGAAGAACCACTGTTATTCCAATTTCAAGCAATAAGGATACGCCTTCGGCGTAGATTGGAGGCGGTCTGCCGCCGCCTCCAAGCCCGCGCCCTTTATACCGACTTCTTCCTGCCGTCAATCAGAAAAATAACATCGCGTGCCTATAACTAGTTTTAATGAAGGTTAGCTGCCCGCAAGCGTTAGCCCCAAAACTATTTTAAAAATCATAATCTTACTCAATTAATAAAATATTAAGCCTAAATATGTATAATAAACGCTCATTTCGCATGTTGAATGGGTAATTTTATGGTAGCAACTTCATTTTCACGTAGAGACGAAGCAAAATCAGACACCGATCAGGCCAATGTAAGAGTCACAGTTGCCATGCTAGGCACAGACTATCATCCGGTAAATATATTATGTCAGTGTTATTTAACCGTCTTTTATCAATTCATTAAAACAAGCGCTACGGAATTGACTTGGTTAATCCCAGGCGCTGGGGGCAGACCTATTCCAGAACAACGTGGAAAGGTTAGAGGTTTCGAAGAACCGAAGTGTGCTGGCGTTTCAGAAAATATGCTAGGTCAATCGAAGAGAATAGTTACCTACAAGAGAGAACCCGAAGTCTTTCACGCTCGTAATGGTACTACATTTACAATCCCGCACTTGAGTCTCGCGGAGATGTCCGATTATATAACAGAAGCAAAAACCAGCAGAATGAGAGGTTTAGCCTTTGGAGATGGACTGATTGATGCACGAGAAGAAATTTGCAATATTGCAAGAGCCATTTTAATAGATCCAAGCGTAAAAAAAGTTGAATTTAATCTCGTCGGATTTAGTCGTGGCGCAGATAATACATTCCGAATTGCTAATGATTTGCAAAAAGAATTTGGCGACAAAGTAGAGTTAAATATTCTCGCATTCGATCCTGTTGCTGGGCCTGGTCGTAATGCATTAGATCAGCATTTTTTACCAGCTAATGTTAAAAATTGTTGGATAGTATTAATGCTTGGTGAAAATAGACCGGGTTTTGATGCGCATTGCAAAGTCTTAAAACAAAATCCCAACTCAAAAATTCGCTACATTATGCTACCTGGGCTACACAATGATGCAATTCGTCAAAATTATGCAGATCAAGAAAAAAATCTTGCTGCACGAATCGGAAAAATGATATTGGAAGATTTTTTACTGACAGGTAAAGTTGATTTATCTGGACCCATATCCGAAATCACTCTTATCGATGGAAAGTTATCACCAATTAAACCAGGAACAGGTCAATTAGCTACTACACAAGAAAGCAAAGATGCGCGTGATAGATTGTATCTTAAATTATATACTCGCATGGCTATAAATAGATTTGATCCTAACTATAAAAAACTGTATGAATCCTCACGTTATATTGCCACACATCGTTCGGAATTTTGTTTACACTTGCATGGTGATGGTTATTTTATAAATGAACACCATGAACAATTATTTGCGATATATTTCCCTTGCTATACTGATTATTTTTTCCGAAACCAAGCAAATGGCAACACCTACGAAGACGTGCTGAGAGAAATGAAACAAAATCTCGAAGGTATATGGAAAATGGATGGTGCCATTGAAGGTTATGAAAACGCAGATTTTACTAAAGATTTACCAGTGTCATTAAAAGCAGCGGGGTATTGCTCACTAGCATCAGACGCTAAAGAAGCTACTTCACCTGCACCAAGAGGAATACGTTTGCTTGCTCCATTTACCATAGTCAACCCATTAAATAAGAAAGATGTGAAAGAGATTGCTAGCAAATCGCGCATTTCCGATTTTTCGGAAGTTGAAGATGCAGAGTTTAAAGAAATTCTTTTACATGCGCAGCGTAGTCTTGTCGAAAAAGAAGCAAAAGAAAGAGCAGAAACATTAGGTGCAGCGTATGCTTTAGTGGATCCTTTTATCGATTATGAATTACATGATTTGATTCAAACAACATATGCTGTGTGCGGTCATGCAATTGATCTTGACTCTATTTCAAAAAAACCAACTGAAGAGCTTATACAAAAAGTAAAAGAAATCTTGCAAGAAGACCCAGGAAAATTAACGACGGGTGAATTTGCTAGTCGCTGCAAAGCCAAAATCAAAGTGCAATTACACGATACATTAACAAATCTGCAACAAAGACTGCCGGGCAGCCTAGAGATTTTAACTTGTAATTTGGATGGATTGCTAAGCCGCACACCGTTTATTAGGCTGCTGTTATATCCATTATCTGATATTGCCAACAGTAAAGAATTACGTAATTTTATTATTGATTGTATTGTTGGAGTAGAAACAGTTTTTAATGATGCTAAGTTAAGCGAAGCAGAGAAATTGAAAAAAGCAATTGAATTTATTTCTAATCAGATCCGCGAGGGATTGCAGCGCATGCATCCTTATCCTGGCAAACTGATTGAATATTTAACTCAAGAAATCGTGAAAAAACAAGATGAATTCACTCAATTTGATAAAGTAATTGATAAAAAACAGCGCTGTTATCTAGATTATATTAGTCAGTCTTTAAAAACTGCAGCTAAACCAGGGTTTAGTATTTGGGGAAAGTCAGCTAAAGATTGCTTCAGCGAAGATTTATGTATAGCAATTAATCTAATAATTCTTAAAATCAAAGATGAACTACGAGCTCCTTTTGATTTTAATCTACAAATGCTTTTGATAAATAGAGCGATGACAGCGGCTGCACAATTTCATCTTGCAGGTTTATGTGTAGAAGTATTACCAATCGAAAAAGAATTGCTATTATTACAAAGTCGATTAGTAACTTTTTGTTTTAAGACCGAGGCAGAGTTATCTCCGAAAGAAAAAAGCGACGCTAAACATATGATAACTGCATTTGATGCTCATTTGGCTGAGATAAATAAGAAATATAACAAAGACACACCAAAATCTGCAGTGGCGCAAGCACAGCTAGCATAACCGGATACCACATAACAACCAAAATTAGTTACGTCATGAATTTAGATATTGGTAGAGAATCTTTACAAACTTCTTGCGCTAATTTATGTGTCAATATGCCAGCCACTTTCGCACCATTAATTGACCCTTGCTCAACAGAATAAGCCGTCAAATTTCTTGGAAATGCGCAGGGTCCAAATACCCAGCAATTTTTCGCATTAATTTGAAAATCGGGATTGATAACAACACCGCCCCAATCTGAAAATCCCTGCAACAATCCTTGTTTTAACATAGAATTTAATAATGGATTCTGCCTAATATCAGAAGACGTGCCCGTGCAATTAATAACGGATGCCGCCGTTAAAATGCAATCTTCTATTTTAACTTGATATTGTTTTTTCTCGGGATCAAAAGCCAAATCTGGATGGCCTTTAATTATCTTTAATTGCCCGCTTTTTAAAATACCCAAGATTTCTTTGGCATTACTGAGCGGCATGCCTGCCATCCACTTATCACAAATTCCAAAATAGTCTTTTATGAATTTTGTCAAATCCGCTTCACTCAAATTAAATCCTATCGCTGGTAAAGCACCAAAAAACATTTCTGATAACAATAATTGCCAGCTGCGTACTCTTCCCTCTTCAACTATTTTGATTTCATCTTCTAATGTTTGCTCAGGATCATCTCCATAAGTTTGCGCGAGCTTGATGATTTCTTCCCAGGTTTTAGTTAAACCCGTTGCGTGATTAAATTCTAAAGTGAATAATTCCTTCACTTTATCTAACGTCAAATCGGGTATATTCAAATTTGCTAAATTAAAGAATTTTAATTTATAACCTAAACTGGTTGCGGGTCCTTTCAGCCTAGGTAAGTGACCGCTAGGCGAACAAAAATATATTGTACCTCTATGTCCTTGCGCAATTAATAATTTTACCGCATCGATTGCTGTTAATCCCGAACCCAATATAACAACAGCTTGATCACCTGGTATATCCGATATATTTTTCGCCGACATAACTGTCCAAGGAGAAGAATAAAATTGCGGTAACGAATTCAAATGAATATATTTATCAGATGGCATATGTCCAACTGTTAACACTAAATTTTGTGCTCTGTAATAACCACCTTTATTGGATTTTAATCTCCAAGTATCTTGGCTATCTTGTTTTGCATCAACCATTTCCGTATTTACATCAATACGAACTTTAATTCCATGCAGTTCAGCTTTTTGCTTGTACTCTTTTAACTTATCTTCACAATATTCGCCAAAAATACAGCGTGGAGCAAAACGGTCTTTGCCAATAATTAATTCTTCAATTAACTTATGCGGATAACGATCTTTGAGCCTAGCAGCATTCGCATGCAGCCAATTCACAAAATCTTCTTTTTCTTCTTTCGAATTCTGAATAATGATCATTTCATTATTGGGATCATTGACGCGCAACGTCAAAGGTTGCGCGGGATTCCATGGTAATCCCGAACCTACCGTCGCATTTTTTTCAACAATTCTGATTGTAAAATTGGATTTGCCCTCTTTGATCGCATTTTTTACCAAATGAACAAATGTCGACAAGCCCGCCGTGCCCCCACCAACAATAAGGACATCATCAATTGGTGACAAAGCAGCTCGAGGTGAAAATTGATTTAATGTTGTAAACATTTTGTATTCAGTAAATAAAGAGCGTTGTAACATCGGATATCCTTAAACCTAATTCGACTTTAGTTCTATGGAAATACACTAGGGGTTATTGACAATTCGACCATGCTGGACGCAAATTCAGGATTTTTCCATTACATGGAAGATTATCCAGATAATCCTCCCTGTCAACAATTTTTATGATGTATTTCGCATACCTATAGATTGACATGTATGCTTGCCAACTGACTCAAGGTCATTGCACAAGAAATCGTAATGATGCAGCTTTTGCTCGACAAAGGTTTTAAAAGCACGCACCGCGCGACTGCACGCACGCCCACCCCATTTGAAGCGAGAACCTGCTGCGTAATCATATCCCAACCGAAATTCAGGTCTCGCATCAAGAGGAAAGAAGAAAACATTGTCAAATCGATCTTTGAAAGAATGGCCTAATTTCTCATTTCGATTAACCACAAAATGTAGACCTTGACTAAAAGCTTGGGCATAACAAGCCGGTAAATAACGCTGAATATAGCCAATGATTTTTTGCCAAAACAACATATTTCTGGGACTATTCCAAGTGCAACCAAAAGCTTCGTATTTTTCTTCATATAATTTAAATGCTTCTACCAACAGATTAGCATTAAAATGCTTGCCTGTTTTGATCACTCCTTTCGGTACTAAATATTTTCTAAAATCTTCCAGCGCTTTCTCACACGTCGCATCAGGAATAGTTTTATTCGTATCATGTGAAATCATAACTTGCGATACCGCAACCGCTTCGGCAACTTTTTTCAATGCAGCGATATCACTTTCATGTTGTGCCTTTTCTTCTTTTTCATAACCAAGCGGAAATTGTTGTACTTGTTGTTGTTTTATTTCCAATTCACCTTCTGGTAATTTTCTCAAATAAAACTCGATCATTTCCGCCATGCCTTCACCAGGATGGTCTTTGCGGCTGACATCCTCTGCACCTAATGCCAATTGGTAAGCTGTGCCTTCAATTTTACGACCTGAATAATCTATAACTAATTCACGTTGGGTTAATACTTCTCTGTGTAATGATGGCGGACTAGACTTGAGTATTTGTTCCGCTTCATCTTTTTGTCCATAGATAACGCATTGAAGCAGCTGTCTACACCATTGGATCTCTATGTAGGCGATTAAAAAATGGCATAGTTAAATTATCGTTTGCATCTTTAATAATTTTTTTATCTAACTCAGCTAACTGAAAAGGTGGTTTTATTGATCTTATAATTGACATAGATTCTCCATCGGAATTTGTTACTTCCAAGCAATTTCAATGCAGCGTTTTTACCAAATGATGCAAATAATTTCAAATAAATAATTAGATTTTGATTTTTAAATGAAAATAAATTTTTCAATCTCAATATTTCGTTATTATTCAATAACTTGTAATTTTAAAGCTATAAAAACTATTTTTATTTACTATCTACTAATAATACAGCAAATCGACAATATTGTCGATTTGCTGTATTATTAAATAAAAGGGAAAACATCATGAACACTTACAACATCCGAATAGCTGTCGAAATATTCCACCTGCTTTTTTTAAGCCTCCTAGGCAGAAAGCTTGACAAAAAACTATATTCTTTAAAAGGCGGATGTAATATGCGATTTTATTTTGGCAGTATTCGCTATTCAGAAGATATGGATCTCGACGTTCAGATTATTGCTAAAGATACTTTACGTAAAAATGTAAATCAAATTTTAAATTCATCTGCATTAAAAACAATTCTTAGCGTCAAAGGCATCGAAATTGATTCTTTTTCTGAGCCCAAACAAACTGACACAACACAGCGCTGGAAAATCTTATTAAATACAAAACATACTTCTTTAAAACTGCCAACAAAAATTGAATTTTCCCGACGTCACATAGATAAAGAAATAAAATTCGAACCTATTAACACATTTTTAATACAACAATACTCACTTATACCTTTCATGACTAATCATTATTCCATTACAGCCATGTATAACCAAAAAATTGCTGCGCTCGCTCATCGCTCACAAACCCAAGCAAGAGATATCTTTGATTTATATTGGTTAATTTTGGCAAATAAAAATGAGCTAAAAAATTCAGAATCGAAAAATACTATTCTGATTGCGCAGGAAAATGCAATGTCCGTGAGCTTTGATGATTTCAAAGGCCAGGTTTTATCGTATCTCGAATACGATTACCAAAAGCAATATGACAGCAAAGAACATTGGGGAGATATTTTAACAACCGTTGTAGACTCAATCATGGGATAATTTTATGAACTTGATGGAAGCCTACTCATGTTTACGTTCGCTTCAAATACCTGTTCTTTATACACAGGATGTATCTGCCTATCTTGGAATTGACATAAAATACGCAAATAAAATTCTCGCGCGATTAGCAAAACTAAAACAAATTATTCATCTTTATAAAGGAAAATGGATCTTTCCAGACACCGATCCTTTCTCGCTTCCAGAAATTTTAACTTCACCATTTCCTGCTTATATTTCATTGCAAACCGCGCTCTATTTTCATGGAATGATTTCACAAATACCAAGCATGATTTATGCTGTTTCTGTGGCACGAACCCGTGTGTATAAAACAGTTATTAGCGAAATATCAATCCATCATGTTAAACCCGAATTTTTTTTCGGCTATGAAGAAAAGAAAAATGGTTTAATTAAAATTGCAACGCCAGAAAAAGCACTGATTGATTTTTTATATTTAAGCCCAGGAAAATCTAGGCTTTTTTCTGCATTACCCGAAATTGAAATTCCGAAATCATTCAAAATGTCCAGAGCAAGAAAAATCATCAACCTGATTTCATTTGCGAGAACGCAAAACTTGGTTGCCAGGCGGTTTGAGCAAATTACTTCTTCTCATACATAACGAATACCAACAAAACCAAGCGGTTATATCTTGTCTTGCATCAAATTAGTCGATTCTTTTTCATGCACTATTTTTAATCTAATTAATCGAAAATAATCCTATGTTGCATCATTTCACTAATAATTTCTTGTATACCTATATAAAATTGGTAATATTCACACATTGAGCACGATAACAACCTTTTCCTATACAATGATTTAAAATCATGCATTCACACCTTACTAAAGAAAAACCAGATCCAACCAATCTTGTAAAAGCACTCAACGAAGCTATTCAGAACAAAAATGCTTCAATTTTTCAAACACACATAGCAAAAATCGACTCTGAAATGCTCAATAAGATTAAAGACACTCTTCTCATTTCTGCAGCATATCAGTTAGCAAAGTTTCAAGATGACGAAAATTGCCTGACGATTTTTCTTAAACTATTAGAGAAAGGAGCAAACCCCTACAAATCATTCACCCATAACGGAAAAAATACCACACCATTTAATTGCATTTTACATGCAGCTTTTTTCCATAATAATTTTAATATAGTAAAACGTAGCTTGGTAGGAGTGACGAGTTACAACTTAATTACGAATTATCATTCTAATACGATGGATGTTGAGTGTTTGCTAAAGATTATCGCGTTGGACCCGGATACTATTCCAGCAATTGCATCTGCTTATCCAGACGTAGTAGACAAACCCATATATCAATTACAGTTACTGACAATGATTTTGCAAACAAATCCTGCATTATTATTTAATAAAAAAATAAGAACAGCTAGATTTGATGAAATTATGTATCAGAATTGGCCCCTCGTTAACCTCATCGTTGATGAAAACATATACGTGAAACTTCCAAAAGCTTGTCAACATCAATTGTTGAAATTCTTTCTTGAATGCAATGAAGAGCACTGGATTCAATTGATAATCAAAACAGAACAATGCGATTTTACTGATTTGTCACCAGCATTATTGATGACAGCATTGGTTGCATCAATTAACGCAAAAAAATTTGCTGTCAGCTTAACGATTTTAAAAAATCTAAAAGATGTTAACAGCGATCTTCTTTTGCTATTTAAAGAAGGCGCAACTTCAGAAATATACGACATTCTGCTAGCTAAAATAGGTAACATTTTTAAAGATAAAAATGTGTTCCAGCTTGTCGAATATTTTTTTACACATGGCCTCTTAAATTATTTCTTTGCTATGTTAAAAGAAGTGGATAAAACAGAAGTCATGATGCGTCTAAGTCAACCGCTTCGCCTGTATGTTTTCAATAATAAATATCATCTACCTGATCAAGTGCTTCCGCTGTATCAATTTTTAAAATCGTGCGGATTAGTGAATGCAGAACTAATTACCGATATTGAAAACTTTAATTATCACTTATTAAAAATATCTGCTGCCGATCAGAAAGAAGAAAAGAACATGCCCAGCAGACTTACAACAACAAAAATGATCGCAACACTGGTTGAAAATCCACAATTAAGTAAATCAGTAGGAAATAAACTATCTTCTTTGTTATCGATTAATTTTTGGGATGGTGGTGTATCAGTTAATACTTGGAACGCAATCCTAAAAGAAATAATCGCATACACACCTCCTCCAGACGAAAAACATGGCAAATGCATTCTCGATCTAGAAAAACCATATTTCAAAGATCAAAAAGAAACTTTTTTGTCACTCGATTTTATTGCAACATGCGGATTCAAACCAATCCGTCTGCTAGGCAGAACGATTTTGCTGGAAAATAAAGACGGTAATATGCTGGCAGTTAAAATTAAAAAAGACCAAGAGAAATTAACGGATCTGGAACAAGAAGCAAAAGCCGCGTTTGCTTTGCGTGAGAAAGCTGCTGAGTTAGATTTAAAAAGTTATTTTCCACAACCCGTCTGCGTATGCAAAATGACGGATTTACTTCCCTGGATTAAAGCAAAAGTCCCTGCTGATGCAAAAGATAATCAAACCTTCCAAGATCTGGTTGGCATACGCGAGAATTATGATGCCTATATTTATAAAGTACATCGAAGTCATCGCGGTTACTTTACTTATCTGCATGATACTTCACTCAGACAAGCGGAATTTGCCAATGCAAATCGGATTACAGTAAATGATCTCTATAAACTATTAGCCAACGGTGTTGTTTACGACCGGCTTGCTGATATTTTTCATTCCAAAGAAGGTATTCCACATCGGGCTGATAAAGGACGTTATATCGTGATGACAGATCTTATTTCTCCAACTTTCTCGTGGGAAGGCGCTGGTTCTGGTCGCTTAACAGGCTGGCAAGATGCCGTTGCTTATCCTAATATTCGCAGCACTGGGCTTGCTGATTTGGGTGATTTCATCCCCTTAAAAGACTATCTGGGATCCAGTGATAAAGTGAAAACATTTTATAGCACAGCACTGAATTTGTATGGAAACAAAGTGGGTAATTACCTACTTGCTAACATCATAGCAGAATATCAATATGTACTTTATCTCATAGTCGGATTCAGAGCATGCAAATTAACCCGCGATATGACTGACGAACAAGCGGTAGAGAAAATATGGCAGGAAGCGGCGAATCAAATTTTGACGAATTGCGCGCAAGCCATTTCAATTCTAACATCTTACTCTGAACACACCGCCAGGGTATTTTTATCCCACCGAATCAGTGTTGAACAACTAGGAATACAAATGAAATTTTGGATGCGGGAAACCAAAGACAGCTTTGAGTATCTCAAGCATGTAATAGAAAATTCAATTCCTGAAGAGGTTTATGGTTCTAAAACTAAAGTGAGCATTGATACCGGAAATTTTAGATCCGGATCATTTGATAATATTAGCAAAGATGGTAAACGAATGGGTTTTTCCATAGATCATGAACATCCTGATCTTGGACCAGTCAATGGCCAAGAGCCAATTAAGGAAAAAGATCATTTATTTGCATGGATGTTAATCATGCTATTCAATTCATATGATCAACTCTTATTTACACGTATGAATTTAGCAGACCAAAACAAAAATGGTAAAGATGTTGAAACTCTGCGTTCGCAGCTTGCAATGCATTTACCTTTACGAAGGTATCATGCAACGATGTTTATGCTAAATAAAAAGGATGCCGCAAAAACTCCTGATAAAGATGAAAAAGCATATGCTGCTGCAACGCTTTTAACAATGTGGCGTGCAAAAAAGATGGAACGAGAATTGAGAAAAGAATCGACTGTAACACAAGATAAGCATGTTATAGATGTGCACTGATTACAATAATCGTAAGCCAAAAATATGATAAGCAGTCAGGTAAATTTGGGAATAATCTTGAACTCAAATAATAGAATGTACTAAACGTTAAATTCATGCTCATTTTGCTAGCTTTACAAACAATTTGTAAAATTGTGTGTTTTTGTTTTACTTGATCCGAATTTTCATATACCATCCAACTTTTATTAGCAACCGAGGTTAAAATGAAAGTTAAAATAACGAATATTTCTTTAGAAGATATAAACCGTAGCTTTGAAATGCAGGGATTAATTTTGGAATTAGAAACAGAATTAAATGGAAAAAAAACTAAATTTACTTATCAAAATACCTTTACCTGGGCTGGACAGCCAGAAGAAGGTGTTGAACTCAAAACTGCTCATGCCGAATTAGCAAAACTTTTCAAAGATACTGGTATTACTTGCAATTGGACTTGCATACCTGGCGGAACTTATTCAGAAACTTCTTATCTTGTTTTATTAGGCGATAAAGCTGGAGATAAGCATGCTTTAATGCAAGATTATGATGCAGGAAAACTAGTCATACCCAATACCACTTTCTCCAAATCTAAAGCTGAATTCTTATTTGATACTCTCAAGAAAAATGATGCGATTTCCGATTCATGGACCAAAGAAAAGTTTGTTGGAAAAATTGTTGATACCAATAAAAAAATTGAAGAAATCGCTGCTAAAATTAAAGCCAAGACAAATGTTGAAACTAAAGCTGAAATTAAAATTGAAACTAAATCAAAACGCATAAATGAACAATATATAGATCTTCCTCTCGCTGATGAAAAAACAGCTGCGGTCAAGAAAGAAGAAAAACTTGCCCATTGGCTAGCCAAAGAAGAAAGCCGCCACGCTAGACATAAAACAGGTGCATTATTTGGACGCAGCAAAGGTCAGCCATTTCTTGAACATGTTGATAAACCAGAAAAATCTGCGCCCACTTTAAGATAAGCGTAAGTGGGGTCAAGTCTTGACTGTTGACCAAT
>JANWKO010000257.1 GCA_025451335.1 Gammaproteobacteria bacterium | reverse complement strand
TTAGCTAATGATAACTTATTTATTATTTCAACTGACAAAGGATATAGTGAAGTCGAACAGTTAGACCATTTAGGTCATCCTTCAATTTCTTTCCATGGCAGCTTTTCTATGATGGTGAATTTCCATGCCATTTCAGAATATTTTAAAAATATCGGTGGAGATGGTTTCTTACAAACATCTCGCAGAGGAATAAAAACATCTGTATTTGCTAGTGGTTTTCAATTTAAAGATATGCCTGAAACAAAAGTAAAAATGGATGAATATGTTGAAGGATTTAGTCCATCCGATTATTTTACTTTGCACCGACGCATGAGCGAAGCTTTCAATGAATGTAATTTGGAAACACTTGCCGCTCATATGCATTTAACGCGTTGGGACCCGCATATGTATTTAAAACCCGGATTCAGTAATCGTATTACGTCACTAATCACAGAAGAAACAGATAATGAAACCATTAATTTCATGGCCCATAATATGCCTAATTTAGCTGCGCATTATTACTATATGCCAAAATCAGAATGCGTTTTATTTGAAATCGGCGTATTTTTCCATGCAATTAAAAATTACCAACAAGCTTTAGATTATTACTTAAAAGCTGTGCCTTTTGTCGGTGAGCAATTTGGTCTATATTATAATATGGCTCTATGTCAGCATCATTTGGATAATAACGAAGAGGCGCTTAAATACTTTAAGAAAGCATTGGAGCTTGATGCAGAATCTAAAGAAACTCAAGAATGGATTGCTCATATAGAAAAATCCAAATCTGAACCCGTTTCTGAAGCCCGATCTGAGGCCAATTCAGAAACTCAAACGCAAGATTCCCAAGAAGACAAATAATAATCTGATTTTACCCAAATTCGGCGGCAGAAGTTAATTTCTGCCACCAATTTAGATTATCTTAGTAAAGCCGTTGACTATTTTTTCTCAAACCAAGAACTCTTTTTCTTCTTTTTCATAGCAACACCGGCTGCCAAACCTAATCCCAGCGTTGCTAAGCCGATAGCTGTGGAAACACCTGGGTGATCTTTCAAAGCCTTTAAAGGCCTTTGTAGGGGTTTAAATTGTTTGCCTTTAGTAATTTTAGTAATTTTGCTTTTAGCCTTCGTTGTTTTACTAGTTGCTTTACTATTTGCACGTTTCATTTTCGTGTTCCCCTCTTTAGTGTGGATAATTACATTGTACTACATAAAATTAAAAGTTGTTGTGATCAAAAACTAAAGGTTTTTTGATCACAACAAACTTTTTTTAGTGCTTCGAAACAAATTATATCCAAGAAGATTTTCGTCTTTTAAACATTTGTCTTGCAGCTCCTAGCGTAGCAGCAGCTCCAAGAATCACGACAGCAGTTTTTGCCGTTTTTGTTGCTTTACGATGTTTCCTAGCAAAAGTTTTATATTTTTGTCCTAATGTGGTTTTTTTATTTAAAGAATTGTTGGTTCTTCTTTTCATGGCCTTCCTCCTTTTTAGTGTTAATGAATATATTTTACAACATTTTTCATATTTGTATCACATTGATAATATTGAACTTTTTGTAAGTCCTGCTTTTGGAAATTCAAATTTTAAAGAATGATTTATACCAAATTTAGCAAGATATTGATTTCATTGATAATAATTTGAAAAATAAAATCCATTTTTGCAAAATTTCTTTTTCATAAATGAAAAATTTCTAATAAACGAATTTACAACGTGCACTGACAATCTACTCTTCTGCTGCATCTGAAACCGTGAAGCATTAACATGGAATCATGAGTTAAATGCATTACAGTAGCTCCTAGAATAATCGCAAATACACTTTGAATTAAAATTGTGTGGGCATTTAAATCCTGAAATAGAAGAAAAGCATTAATTATTTTCACGAGTACTAAAAGAAAAAGAAAACAAATAATCTTCAACGGAAAAATTCACTTACTAAAATTTATGTTGTATCTCTGCTTAGTGGTAAAACGATTTCTAGCGAAAGTTAATATTTTCATTTTTGTACTATAATTGAATTGGTAGAAAATAAATAAGGAGAATAACTATGAGTAAGATGAATAAGAAAATATTAGCTCTGCTAATCAGCATATTACCTACTCTTGCCTTTGCAAGCTATGTTGATAATCATCTTAAATCTAATACAAACAATAACATATCATCTTATAGCAACGGCGGTCCACACAACATGATGCTTGCCGATGATGAAGGTGGTGACTCAGGAGGTGGAAATTCGGGAGATTCAGGCGGTGGTGGTGATTCAGGGGGCGGTGAATAGGAACTGATGACACATTTAATAAATTGTATGCGTTCAGGTAAATTCATTTACCCGAACGCATAACCTCCTTTTCTTCAAACCTAGAGGATGTTGGCAATTGACCCCTTTTCCTCTCTTCTGCATTGCCCACCTGGTTTGTTTCGCTGCGCTCGCAATGTTAGCACTTACCCTTTTTCTTATCCTTTTCTTTCTTTACTTGGACTGCTTGGTCTATCTTCTAAAAAATTTACAAATTTATTATCACCAATATGAAAATCTACCGGGAGTTTTTCTTAGGTAATTCTCCTGAGTTGACAATTCAAAAGTTTTCTGTACTGTTACTGTATCCTACAATTGAAGGATACAAGCTAATGGAACATGCAAAAACCACCTTAATTTGGATTACCGACTTATTAAAAAAATTATATATTCCTTTTCAAATTAGCGGTGGCCTTGCTGCGAAAGCATATGGAGCAAAAAGAGAGTTAGAAGATATCGACATCGATATTCCCGATAATAAATTTGAATTACTCAAAAATTCTGTACAAAATTATATTATTTTCGGTCCTGAGCGTCTAAAATGTGAAAAATGGGATTTGTTATTAATGACATTAGATTATCATGGACAATTAATCGATATAAGCGGTGCCTTTACTACTAAAATTTTTAATTCTAAAACTAATGAATGGCATCAATTACATACTGATTTCAATAAAGTTGAAACCCAATCAATTTTTGGTCTAAACCTACCTGTAATCCCGCGAACTGAGTTAATCGCATATAAACAAATTTTATCTCGTGATGTCGATATTTCTGATGTGAATGAATTAAAAAATTAACTTTTGAATAAATCAGCAATTACCTATCTAATCAATTTTTAACGCTCTTACGTTGATAAATTTTTTTTGGGTTTATTTGTAAATCAAATTGTGATTTACTATCATTTTATATAATATGGATATTCATATGTTGCACAAAAAAAATTTGATCAGCGAGGATTCTAACGGTGCTCCCGATATGTCTAACTTTGATGAAAAAGCTTGTGGACAAGAAACTCAGTCTAAACAATTTTCATCGTTGGCTCATCAAGTAGCGCAAATATATACTCCAAAACAAGAACAAAAATATATTCCAAGGCCTGAACCAATATCTGCAAAAAAGAAAGCATCTACAACCTCTTTTTTAAGTAAAATTTTCCATCTTTCGGCACCTATATCTGAAAAACCATTACGATTTACAACGAAAGAAGAGCAAATCCAATTGAATAAAAAAAGTGAGTTAAGTGATTTGCCTATTTACATTAAAAAAGCTCATTTAGAATATTTATTCGCTAAAGCAGAACATTTAAATAATCCCAATCGAGTGAGTAAAATTTCTAAACGCGATGCAGCCTTAACCAAGCTGCAAAAATTAACCCTTAAAGAATCTCATGATCATGGCGATACTTTTGCATTAAATGAAATGACTAGATTCGTTAATACAGAAAATTTGAAAATTATGGAAGCTTATGACAAAGTCATTCAAAAAGATCGGATTTCTGGATTTTTTCGAAGTATATCTAGCTTTTTCTCTAATATATTTTGTTGCTTTCATCATTCAGAAAATAAAACTTATCCACCTGCAGTCGAAAATCAACCGATTCTTGGAGTCGAACACAGAACTAAATTTTAAATAAAAAAGTTCTTTAGTACACCTTTCCTTATGTATAAAAAAATTTGGTATTGGATTGTTTGCGCAAATAATTCCTTACATAATTATTTTGTAATAAACAATTGGTCTTTCCTGGTCTGACTGGCATACTTAATGCCACCTTTCTGATTTGGATATTTATTTAACTTCAGCTTGACTAATTTTTCGAAATCTTATTCTGATTAATTGAATTTGTGATTTTTATAAACGGTAAATGCTAAGTTCAATAATGGTATTAAAATAAATCATCCAGTGTAACAACATTTGAAATGAGTTCTTTAGAATAGTTGTTTTCTTTTAAACCGTTGGCACTAATCATGACTAAAAATAATTGTTTATCTGTACGAGTATTTTCTCTAAAAATTTTAACTTTTTGTTTTAAATTTTCTGCATAAGCTTTGTCAATAATAAAAGCTTTGTCAGAATATTTTATTTCACCCAATGTAATTGCATCATCTGTTCTTTCAATAAGTAAATCAATCTGTGCACCATGCTGATTTTCCTTCTTTGCTATAAATCGCCAGGAAGAGACATTCTCGGCTGTGTTTATGTTGAGAGCATTAATAATCTTGTTAATGTGTTTATGGCAAATGGCTTCAAATGCATATCCAGCCCATACTTGATAAAGTGGTTTTGTAATCTGTTTTAACCAGTGATGTTCTGTTGCTTTTTTTAATTGGGAAGGAAGTACCCAATAAATGTAAAAAAGGCTGAATTCATCAGTTACTTTGAAGAATTCCCCTTTTTGTTTATCCCAGGGTATGTAGTTTTCAATAAAGCTTGTTTGTACCAGATTACTTAATCTTTCACTCAATCGTCCACCACTACTAGTGAATTTCGGCGATAATTCAATTTCAGTTCGGCTTATGCCTTCTTTCTTCGAAGCAATGAACTTCACCATTTCGATATAAGTTTTAGCTTCTTTAAATAGTGAACTAAACAATTTGATGAACTCATCTTTTAAAGGTGCATTTTTAGCAAAAAAAATAGCCTGGATATTTTCTGCGGCTGTTAAGCCAGGTTCGACAAAATTTAAATAATAAGGAATACCTCCTAGTGCCATATAAAGTTCAAGTATATGGTGCTTATTTAATTTTATGCCTTTACTGGTTAGGTACAAATGTGTCTCTTCTAAATCAAAAGGATCAAGCTTGATTTCGCGCGTGGTTCTATTATGCAGGCCGCCTTTGTTATAGATAATA
>JANWKO010000256.1 GCA_025451335.1 Gammaproteobacteria bacterium | reverse complement strand
TTCCTTTTTGAATAGCTTGAACAACGATTTTTTCTGTCACTAGTGGCGGAGTCACAATAGATATACTTTCAACTTCAGCTGGTAATTCAGATATATTTTTTATGCAGCGAAGATTCTCTATTAAATCTTCATTGGGATTCACGGGATAAACTTTTTTATGATGTTGAATATAACAACGTAAAACCTTATTACCAAATTTATTTTGATCATTAGAAGCACCGATAACTGCAAAAGCAGGTGCCATGAGAAATTTTTCAATAGCTGAATTCATTTTTTGTGACTCCTTAAGATTGATCTTTCAATTAACTTTATTGATCGGCAAGGCTTAAGTGAATTTCATTTTTTAAAATATCATCAAACTTTTGATATAAATATTCTGAAACATCGTCGCCTCCATGCCCATCAAAAACAGCTGCATATTCTGCGCCTGTTGAAGTTGAATGAAGAGGAGCAATAAGTACAGAAATATTATCTGTAGAACCGTTTAAATAAGCTTCAACTGCTAATTTTGATGCTATAACTTCAGTTGATTCTAAATAAGTGTCTTGAATTAAATTAATAAGCAATTCTTCTGTTAAGCATTCACCTTCAGTAAGACCATCACTTGCAACAATCACAAAACCGTGCCCTTTGGTTGGAATTTTATACTCATCAACATAAATTTCATCAGGCTCATGTAATAAACCATATTGTTCAAAATCGTTATCTCCGATAGCACGCGACAATGCGAGTCGACCAGCTAATCTGCCAGAATAAATATTTTCATCAGGAATGCGTCTTGCTTCTTTTTCTTGAGTAGGAGTATGTAAAATTCGATTGAGTCTATAAAACTTGAACATTTGACCTTGGTGATCCAATATAGCAAGGTATGCAAGGCTATCACCTACGTTTGCTGTATAAATTTTATTTCCAGTCAAAATAGCGCCGCAAAGAGTTGAGCCACCGACTAAATCTTTTTTTGTAATCTGTTCTTGTAGCTTTTTAATCGTATTTAAAAGAACATGCTTGCGTTGTGATTCATTTAATTTATTAAAATTATTAAATCTACCGATGCAAATACGATCTTCTTGTTTGAACCGTTTACCCCATAATTGAACGATGGCGGTTTTTGTTAAAGGATGGATAGCTGTATAATCGAATTTCGCATTTTTTTTGAAATTAGAGACTTGTATTTGATCATCGGGATGAAAGGGTAGCGGATTGCCTTCCAGATCCATATAAATACAGTCTGCATGTTTTTTTGTGGACATGAGTTTTTATACCTGAAAAGGCCAATATTATTATTTTAACTTAAATTCAATAAAAGCTGTGGATATTTTATTGAGTTTAAATAGAAGTTATTGATTTTTAAAGAATCCAATAGTGTTGTTACTTATCAGTAGAACCAATTATTTAATCAAATTTTAAAATTATAAAATATTTGACAAATAAATTATTTTTTAGTTAAATTATTGTATGGAAAAAATATCACAATCATCAAATACTCCGTTAATTGACAAGCGAGTGGAAGAGCTTGCGCATTATCTATTGATTTTGAGAAAGATGCAGGATAAATCCGGTGCGGAAATTTTAGCATCTTTGGGCAATCTAAGCGTTCAAGAATTAAATGTTTTGAATATCATTGGTGATACTGAGCCTTGTATTATGAGTGATATTGCTAAACAAGCTTCTTTATCTTTAAGTAGCGTGACAGTGATCGTAGACAAATTGGTAAAAGCGAAACTCGTTCAGCGGGTACGTAGCGAAGAAGATAGACGAATCGTTAGGGGTAGTCTTACTGCTGAAGGCAAAAAAATCTATCAACTTCAAATACAACATATGCATGGTGTGTTAAGGCATATTCTTAATTTGTTGACAGACGAAGAGCAAGGCAATTTTCTCAATATATTTCAAAAAATAACACGAGCATTCTAGTAATTCATTAATGTACTTTCCATAAGGTATTAACATAAAAATGGTTTGCATCAGTAAAATTTTGAATTATTTCAAAACCAGAAGTGCGAGCTAATAATTCTATCTGTGATAACAAATATTTATAAGAATATCCCACATGTATGGGTTCAATATTTTCAAATTTAATAAATCGATCATATGATTCAATATAAATTTTTTGTTCTTCGCTGCTAATTAAAAAATTTTCCATAGCGCCTATATTGGCATTATAAGTAACGTAATGGTGAAATTTATCTAAATTAAAATTTGCATCCAATTCATGATTAATGCGACGCAAGAGATTTAGATTAAAATCACGGGTTAAACCTTCAGAATTATTATAAGCACGCATTAACATATCGATGTTTTTACGCAAATCAAAACCAATTAAAACATAATCATCGGAATGTAATAATTCTTTAAGTATTTTAAAAAATTCTTCTGTGTAAACTGGATCAAGGTGACCGACATTCGAACCTAAAAATAAAATTAATTTACGCTGTTCAGAGTTTGCGTTAATTAATTTTAATCCATTAAAGTAATCTGCTTTAAAAGCAGTTATTTGTAATTGTGGAAATTTATTATTTAAGTGACTAACTATTTTTTTGAGATAATAAGCAGAGAGATCGATTGGAGTGTATGTAAATTTTAAAGAATCACGAATAAATTGCTCAATTAGAATTTGAGTTTTTGTTCCATCGCCTGGTCCCAATTCAATAAGATTAAATGATTTAGAATTTAAAAGTTTTGCTAAATGTTTTTTGCAACTATTTAAAATTTCTAATTCGCACCTTGTTAAATAAAAATCAGGATGGCGTGAAATTTTATTAAAGAGTTCACATCCATGTTCATCATAAAGATATTTGGCTTGAATTTGTTTATGAATTTTTGATAACCCCAAAATGGCATCTTTTTTAAATTCACATTTTTCTGCATGAACAGTGACAGAATCCAGATCATTAAGAATATGTAAAGTATCAGTCATAATTAAACTCACAAATCAATGTCTTATGATAAAATTAATTAAAGATATTATAAAGGATGGTTAGCATGTCAAACAATAACGAAGTTGTTGTCCGTGAAAACAAAAAAGGAGTGTATGTTCGAGATATCAGCATCGGCAATCATGTTGTTGTAGCTGATGAACCATCTGAGGTAGGTGGTAATGATCTCGGGCCTTCACCTTACGAACTACTACTTGCTAGTTTAGGAACCTGTACTTCAATCACAACGCGAATGTATGCTAACTATAAAAAAATTCCATTAGACAATATAATAGTTAAATTAAAACATGAAAAAGTTCACGCAGATGATTGTAAAAATTGCGAAAATGATAATGCCAAAATTGATCGTATTTCTCTTTCTTTAACTTTAGAGGGGAATCTCAGCCAAGAACAACGTGATAAATTACTCGAAATAGCTAATAAATGCCCGGTGCATCGAACTTTAACTTCATCAGTTCAAATTATTTCAAAACTTGATTAATTTTGTAGAGGGTCGTTTTATATGGAAACTATTGAGATACCCTTATTGAAAGCGAAAGCTTCCCGCATTTGTCTGGGAACTTGGGCAATCGGAGGTTGGATGTGGGGTGGAAGCGATGAAGAAGAATCCATTAAAACGATTCAAACTGCTATTGGACATGGTGTTAATATAATTGACACGGCTCCTGCTTATGGTTTTGGTGTGGCAGAAAAGATTGTTGGCAAAGCAATAAAACAAGCAGGCATCCGAGATAAAGTTATTATTGCAACTAAAGTAGGATTGCAATGGGATGATAAAGGACAAGTTTTTCGTAACGCTTCTCCTGAACGTATAGAAAAAGAAATCAATGATTCACTTCGACGTTTACAAACTGATTATATTGATATTTATCAAATTCATTGGCCTGATCCACTTGTTCCATTAGACGAAATAGCTGAAACCATGTTATCCCTTCTTGAGAGCGGAAAAATTCGTGCTATAGGGGTTAGTAATTTTTCGCATCATCAAATGATGGAATTTCTTAAAAAAGCACCGCTTTCGACTTCACAACCACCCTATAATCTATTTGAACGTGATATTGAAAAAGATGTCTTTTTGTTTACAGAAGAAGTGGGCATAGTTACTTTGGCATATGGCTCATTATGTCGTGGGTTATTAAGCGGAAAAATTAAAGCCGACACAGCTTTTTCTGGTGATGATTTGCGCAAACAAGATCCTAAATTTCAACCCCCTCGTATTTACCAATACCTAAATGCCGTGGCTGAGCTTAAAGAATTTGCCAAAAAAAAATACAATAAAAGCGTTTTAGCGCTAGCCATACGCTGGGTTTTAGATAGCGGGAAAACCATTGCGCTTTGGGGAGCGCGTCATCCTGAGCAATTAAAAAACATCCCTGACGTGATGGACTGGTCTTTGGATGCTGATGCAATGGCAAAAATTGATCAAATTATTAAATCCAATGTCTTGGATCCGGTGGGGCCTGAATTTATGGCTCCGCCTATTGCTTAGGATGTTTTAAAAACAAGGTATATAAAAAAAGGTTATTTGTACTAAATTTGTCAAAATGATACAATACAGCTTCTCAAATTGAATTTCACTTACATATCTGATCATTTTAGGTATCTATCATTCTAGGTATCTACATATTTAGGAACAGCTGATTATAATGCATAGACTAAGATTGTTTTTTTTGATTTTTAGCGTTTTCTTATTTTCAAGCCAGGCTATTAGTCAATCACCCATATTTCCACGTGGAACGTATTCAGTTTCCATTCCAAAAGAATCGGGCATAAGGCATGATCTTTTATTGAACATCGCTCCAATCGTCCAAAAATCAATTGCACAAGGCAATTATCCTGGAGCGGTTATATTAGCAGCTCACCACGGACATATTATTTATCGCGGTGTATTTGGCAACAGACGTATTTTACCTGATATTGCGCCTATGGAATTGGATACGATTTTCGATATAGCGTCTTTAACTAAAGTCGTTGCTACGACACCAGCTATCATGCAACTTGTTGAAGAGGCTAAATTAGACTTAGATGCACCAGTGGCAAAATATTGGCCAGGGTTTGCTGAGAATGGAAAGGAAGCAGTTACAATTCGTGAATTGTTAACTCATATGTCTGGGTTACCTGCGGATATTCCTAGTCCTGCTAGAAATGAAGTCGAAGTATTGCAACAAATAAAACAATTGAAATTAAAAAGTACTCCAGGCACAAAATTTTTATATAGTGATCTTAATTTTGTTATTTTGGCTTATCTTGTTGAAGTTGTTACGGGTGATAATTTCGACCGATATGTAAAAATGCACATTTTTAAACCGCTCAATATGGAAAACACTTTTTTTACCCCCACTACTAAAATACGAGATCGCATTGCACCGACAGAAGTGATGAATGGAGAACTCCGTTGGGGACATGTGCATGATCCGTTAGCTTATTCAATGGGTGGAGTGTCAGGAAATGCGGGTTTATTTTCTACAGCAATTGATCTGGGCCGTTATGCAGAATGTCTTTTGAATGGGGGAAGTTTGCCTGAAAATAAAAGTAGAATAGAGCACCTTCTTGGTCCATTGACTATTTTAAAAATGATTTCCCCGCAAACACCACCTGATGTTTTAGATAAACGTGGATTAGGTTGGGATATTGATTCGGTCTATTCAAATCGTGGCGTGCTTTTTCCAACAAATTCATTTGGACATACGGGTTGGACTGGTACATCGATTTGGATTGATCCAACAACTCAAACATGGATAATTATTTTAACTAATCGAGTTCATCCACATACAAAGAATAAGCAAATCGTGCAGGATAGACGTAAGATCGCTAATATTATATCGGCGAGTATTACAGATGTATCGATTACGAATAAGCTGAATACGGGTACAGGTGAAATAAATAGAGCATATGCACATGTTCAGCCAGAAATGGCATTACATACCAAGAAGAAGCATAAAAAACATGCCTAGTGCTTCGCACTCACAGAACCTCATTATCACGCAAGAACACAATGTTGAGTTAGATCGACGGGCGAGGTATCTCTCTACATGATGCGGTGTAAATTCTGTAAGCCCAGTGGGGCCACTTTCTGTTTTACCTCATTCAAATCTGCTTCAGATTGATTTCGTGAACCTGCCATGATCATTGCTCTTTTTAATAAAAAATAATTGCGCAATAATATCATTTTGGTTTCAAGAAAGCCCAATAATTGCAAACAGATATCGTATTTTAATTGATCAATCGAATTTGGAATAATGAACAAAAAATTGAGTGAAAAAGCGTATAATAAAAATATAAGGATAGACAAAAGGAGGCTTGTTTATGTATTCAACCAAAGCTAAAAGAAAATACGCTCATCATCCAGCCAATATTATTTATGGTGATTTAAAAAAAATAAGAAAAGCCTTTGCGGAAACGACTCACGATGTTGGTGGTATAACAGGAGTGATGATTCAAGATTCTTTGGCAAATGCTAAAAATAAATCGGTTGATTTAAAAGAAAATATTGCGAATTTCGTATCAGAAAAACCGTTTCAATCTTTTGGAATAGCATTGCTATCAGGTATTTTTTTGAGTCGTTTGCTTCATAAATAGAATTAGGGATAATAAATTTGCATAGGTCTTTTTTTCCTGTTTACAACAGCGAAAGAAGTTAACTTATGTGAATGTAAAGTTGTTTTGCTCATAATGTCAGAAACAGAAATTCCACGAATTATTTCTGCATCGCCAATTAATGAGCGATGACATCGCCATGGTACAGCTTCAGCACACATAATCGCGGTTTTTTTACCTTTAATCATTTGATTTAATTTTTTTAAACCAGAAAAAAATTCTGGAGTTTGCATATAATCGGCAAATGCTCGAAAACTTGGATTATGCCAACCTTGATTAATGGAATTTTTATGACGAGAGCGTAAGCCACCTAATTCTGGCATATGTTTATAAATAATTTTTTCAGATTTTAATTTATCTTTTAACGCATCTTTGTTAAACCAAGGCACATAACGCGATTTTGGAATAGTGCGGATATCGATTAATTGAGTAATGTTATAGTGATGCAAAAGTTCAATGAACGCAGCAAGAGTTCTATTTGAATGTCCGATTGTGTAAAGAGTAGTCATATATTTATTTTACTCGATTTTTAACTAAATTTGCTGCTATTCTTATGGTCAAATGATTTAACTTTTTTAAAAAAAGTATGATACGTACAACACTCAACTCTAGAGTTTGTTTTATAAAAAAAGGAATAATATATGCAATCCAAAGGCATTTTAAAACAAATCCAACCCGTTGGTTTGACAGGAATAGGTAAACACACGTTTGCTTGGATCTGTGCGAGTCCAAAAGGTAAGGTATATAGAAATCCCAATTTTTTACAATCAGAGAGTAAAGAAGAGCAGAGAGAAATCGCAATATATTGCATTCATGGAACAGCAGATCGTTCATCAGCATTCAAAAAAATTGCTGAAGGCTTATTAAAAAATGACAACTTTCCCACCAATATTTCTACTATTCATTTGGTATCCTTCAAGAAAAGAGGTCATGGAATTAGTATTGAAGATTTTGCTAAACAGCTCAAAGTTAAAATACAAGAAAATCAACATCGCGATATTATTTTGATGGGACATTCTAGAGGAGGGTTAGTAGCAGCTTATTTCGCAGAAAATTTGGCAAAAAATATCGGTGTCAATGTTCACTCAGTCATGTCAATCTGTACCCCTTTTCAAGGTACGTCATTTTCAATTAAACCACTTTCTTGGTTATCTGAATCAGTAAAAGAAATGGATGAAAATAGTCAATTTTTGTCTGTTTTACAGGAAAAAATTCGGCAATCAAGTATTGAATATTTTAATTTTGCTGTGACCGATGACACACTGGTTTCACCTGATGCTGCTTATGTTAAAGGACCGCATTCCTCACTTGTTTTATTGGATATGCATGGGCATTTATCTGTGATGCATTCTAAGCGCTTAATGGAATTATTACAGAATTGTTTAGAACATGTCATGTTGAAATTTAAAAAAATTGAAAGGCGAGAAATCGATGCAAAAATCTAAACATTCAAATCAAGCATCTTATCCCTTATCTGACCATTATGATGGTGAGCATTTTTATAATTTAGATAAAAAAAAGACTAAAAAAAGTTTTAAGAATGTTTTAAAAATGTTGCGAGAAAAATCTCTTAAAAATAAATGGCCTGAATTTGTGGAAAACAAATCTGAACCGGAATTAGCAGGCGATCTTTCTCTTGATCAAACATATGTAACATACATCAATCATGCAAGCCATCTCATTCAGTTGCAAAATCTAAATATTTTGCTTGATCCAATTTATTCAAAAAGAGCAGGCCCTCTTTCTTTATTAGGCCCAAAACGAGTTCGTAATCCAGGTATTCCATTAAAGAAATTGCCACAGATACATGTGGTTCTTGTGAGTCATAATCATTACGATCATATGGATTTATCGACTCTAAAAAAACTTGAAAAATTGTTTCAACCTTTATTTATTGTTCCTTTAGGTAATCGAAAGTATTTAAAAAATAAAGTTAGTCACATTTTAGAATTGGATTGGTGGGATTGTCATCCTATCAATCCACATCAATCTGTAACCTTAGTGCCGGCGCAACATTGGTCAATGCGAAAATTTGGCGATGCCAATACCGCGCTATGGGGAGGATTTTGGATTCAATCAGGGGAAATTAAAATTTATTTCTCTGGTGACACAGGATATGGTCCCGTTTTTAAATTGATAAATGAAAAATTAGGTGAGCCCAATATCAGTATTTTACCGATTGGAGCATATGAACCACGTTGGTTCATGAAAGAACAACATATGAATCCTGAAGAAGCTGTTTTAGCTAGCCTAGATTTAAAAAGTCATTTTAGTATAGCCACACATCATCAAACATTTCGTCTTTCTGCTGAGGAAATGGATGAGCCTGTTGAAGATTTGAAAAAAAGCTTAATTTCTCGTGGTATAGAAGAGGGGAGATTTTTAGCGCCAGAAAATGGAGAAACGATTATTTTCCATAAAAAAGAAAATACCATTTTAATTAAAAAACAGGATTACAAATAAAAGAGGTTAAGTAAATAATCTCTTTTCTATAGGTAGAATAAGGCCAAATCTTTTATCATATTCTCTTTGCATCTCTGAATTTTTATGCCTATTTTCTTCTAAAAAACTTTTCTCTAAATTTTTAAATAATCGAAAATCATTGCTACATAAGCAAGAAGTATTTAATTGTGGCGCATCAGTATGGGTGAGCATAAAATTAAAAATATATGATAAATGCTCATCATTTCCTTGGCCTATTGCTTGGATAGTTGGGTAGTTTGCTTCTTTTGCGGGATTTATGTGTCTTAATTCATCATCGCTAAATAATAATTGATTTTTAGAGAGATGTTTCAATTCAGTTTGATGAATTTCTTGAATTTGTTCAACTTTCAATTTTTTTAAACAGATAACATGAGGCCTTTTCAAGGTTTCACTATAGGCTTCAACACCTAAACAATGGATATTATTTTCTTTAAATCCACCCACACTATTATAATTAAATCCAACTATTTCATTGATAATTGAACAGATATATTTTTTATTTGAATCAGGACGTGCTGTAATGATGTAAAAAGGAATGTGATGATCGATGGCGTATTTGTTTATTTTTTTTAATAAAGAAGGATTAATTAAATGTCCAAATAATTGGCCATTTTTATCAACGATATAAGAATGTTTAATCTTAATGTCGATTCGATCTGGATTATGTAGTACATCATCAAAATCAAAAAAAATGGCTGTCTTGATGTGAGATTCCAAGTATGATCGATTAAACATTTTCCCTCCCAAAATATCCTGTATTATGAAAAAAACTCTTTGCTTTGAAGATCCCTAATTTCTTAAATTTTAATTCCATAAGAAAGTGGACGTAATTCTCTTGTGTGTGACGGATCAGTTTTAACGATCACGTCTGTGAACTTTAGTGCATTGCCATTTTTTAATTCTTGTTTAGTATGTGTTGTTGTGATGGATGATTTTTGTCTGCTTGATAAAATTTCATGCTCTGGAAAGAGTAAACGGGCCGTTGATTTGGTCATTGTGATAATATTATCTATAAATCCATTTATAATTCGTTTTGATCTGGAAAATGTTTCGGGATAGTTTGCACATGTCCAAGTCATAAAATCTGATTCTTTGCCTTTTTCGCTTTTAATAGATAAATCCTTCGAATTACCCATTAAAATAAAAGCTTGCCCACCTGGTTTTAAAGCTTGATGATATTGCTTTAATAAGTCATATTTATCTTCTGAATATCGATAAGCCCCCCAAACATCTAGTATAAAATCAAATGCACTGTTAGTTTCTACGGCTTTTGACAAAACACTTTGCGCAGTACCGGAATAATAAATAAAGCGTTTGCCATGATTTTTCATGACATCTTTGACATGATTAAAATAATGTAATGAAATTCCAGAAATACTTTCGATGGAGTTTTCTAATTCTTTGTCTGATAATAAACCATCTATAGAATACGCTTGACCACATCCAGCATCGAGAATTTTTATTTTTCTTCCTGTTTCTTTAGCACGTTTTATTATTAACTCTTTTAATGATGGATTTTCAAAACCTAATTCTTCAGAATATTGATCCGGATTTCGATAAGTATTAGTGAGATTAGTTTTGTCTTCTGAATGAAAATATTTGAAACGATTTAATGATTTTGCTGTCACTTTTGTGTAGGGTTTTTGACCATGAACTTTCCATTCCTTTTGACCAGTTTTTGGCATTTTTTATCTCCTTTTTAGTTTTATTGCTTCATATTTTTGTATAGCCAATATTTCAGTTTGCAGCATAAACTATGATTTCACAAAGAACAATTGCATTTTTGCTTTGTGTTCTATTAAGTGTATTAAATTTTCATAGGCCATTATTAGTATAAGCTATAGAATTATTATTGTTCAGACGAAGAACTCACTTAAACGATTTATATGGATTATCTTGATATGAAGCAGGAAAGCTTCGAGAGAACTTGATAGACTTAAATGTTAGAAAAAGTTAACGGGTTGATTTTTATGCAAGCGTTCGGTGATGGCGATGCGAGGCAAAAAATGACATTTAGTGGTCCAAGACATGATGATTGGAGATATAGATGCGCAAAAGAAGAAGCAGCTATTCTTTCGGCTATTCGTTTTCGAAATTATTTCAGAAGAGAAGACGCTGCTGCACTTTTAAAAGAATATGAAAGTGCTTTGCAGGGAGAATTTTTTCTTAATAATTGGGAAACGCAGAAAAGAGTTGGCTTGCAACACCTTGCCATTATGACTCATATTGTCAAAAAAGATCCGGCGCTTGGCACAAGACTCTTTGAAATGTTGTTCAGTCATCTTCACATGTTTGACGGGATGACGTTTGTTAATATCTGGATGAAGCAAATAAATGATAGTCACGAAGTTATAAGACTTTATAGGGAAATAAAAAGGATTATGGCTCCATATCAACCTCATGGGCTGATGGCTTATATTTTTGATCACGATAAGTTTTTGATAAAGCAATGTTATGCCCCTCTACGAAGTATCATAGAAAATAGAATTTTAGAAATTGAGTTTGAATCAAAAACTCCAGTGAATCCTGATGTTGAAAAATTCTTAACAGCTAAACGTTCAGCTTTTCATCGTTTTTCACGACATACTGATGCGGGTAATATTTATCGCCTGATTAAAGAAGGGAAGGCAACTGCTAGGGATCAATACAACAGATTTGTAACCAATTTGGAAAGTGAAATTAATGCACATCTTATTAAAATGTGTTTCTATCTGGCGAGATGGGGATTGAATATTCCTGTTTTTCGCTTCGCAGCAACAGAGATTCCAGTGGTTGATATTGGAAAACAATATCAATCCAAACATACCGTCTTCTTTGCTTATGAATCAAAAGAATCGAAAGAATCAAAAGAATCAAGTGAATCGAAAGAAGTAAAAAGTTGTTTGCCAAAATCACCCACCCTTTTTAAATATTTAGATGCAAAACAATATGAAAAATTTAATTTTTACGAACGTCTTGGGTTGGAGCCTGAGAGTGAAAACCTTAACGATTTAATCAAGCGAGCTTATCGTCAGCGAGCGCCTCTTTATCACCCGGATCAAAATCGTGATGATACCGTAAAAGCAGATTTCATTTTCAAAGCGCTTCAAGAAGCGTATGAAACATTGTCTGATGCAAATAAGCGCTTAATATATAATGCGAAAATTAGAAAGCCTGAGGGTGTGCGTTTGAGTTAGGCGGTTGTCATGCCGGCATACTTTTAGGTTGCTCAAGCCCTTTTAACACGTGTTTAGTTTAAATTAAGCGTTACACTTAATATATTAAAAAATAATAAATTGTGGCAGCAATTGCTGGTAATCAGCATCTGTTACACAATCAAGAATCCGATTTAACATTAAGTTTTTTCTTTTATGCGGAGCTCCGCATAATCGAAATTATGCTGAAATCAATATTACGCTCAGCTGTAGCTACCAGCATTTAGTATATTTTAAAAATAAAATAATTTTCATCAAGTTAGCTTATCATTTTTATTATTCCTTTATCTATTTTTTCTTTATAGTAATTTTTTTGGACTCTTGATAGAAATTTTCTAAGCGTACTTCAACAAGATGATTCACAGTGTTAAGAGGAAACTTACCTTGCTTATTTCGCATTCCAGCAGGCATATCAGTGAGAATATGGATGGCTTCTTCAACAGTATCGATGGGATAGATGAAAAACTTTTTTTGTTTGGCAGCTTCAACAACTTCTTCTTTTAACATGAGATTTTTAACATTAACTCTGGGTATAATCACACCTTGCTTACCATTTAACCCTTTCGCTTTGCAAATTTCAAAAAAACCTTCAATTTTGTCATTTACACCGCCAATCGCTTGTACATCGCCATGTTGGTTGACAGATCCAGTAATCGCTATGTTTTGTTTAATGGGTATTTCTGCAATAGCAGACAGAAGAACGCAAATTTCTGCGACTGAAGCGCTGTCGCCATCTAACTTTGAATAAACCTGTTCGAATGAAAGACTTGCTGTTAACGAATATTTTTGATTTGGTGAATAATGACTCGCTAAAAAATTAGTAATAGTTAACATAGCTTTAGAATGCCATGGACCAGCTAATTTAATTTCACGTTGAATATCGATCAAATTACCTCGACCTTGTCTAACCCTGGCCGTCAATCGAGAAGGGTGACCGAAGGAATAATTTCCAATACTGACATAAGAAAGACAATTGATTTGCCCCACACGTTTATCTTTAGTGTCAATTAAAATGAAATTTCTAAGAATGTCTTCGTAATAAGTTTCTTTGCTTCTATCCAATCTATATATCTGAGCTTTAATAGCATCTTTAACATCTTTTGCATTAACATTTTTTCTTTTTTTTGTTTCTGCAAAGTAATTAGATTCTAAAATCAAATCTCTTATGGTACGTATGTGCGTTGATAATTTTTCTTTATCCTCTGCAACGCGAGAACTATAATCAATGATAGCTGCAACAGCAGAAGCGTGAAAAGGTTTCACTTTTTCTTTTCGCACAATTGTTGCTATTAATCGTGCATATAGCTGAATATTTCTTTTATTTCTATCTATTTGTTCGTCAAAATCAACAGCTACTTTGAATAATTCTGTAAAATCCGGATCTTTTTGGATAAGATAATAATAGGTAGACCGCTTCCCTAATAAAATGACTTTGATATCCAAAGGTATTGGCACTGGCGTCAGTGATACGGGCTTTGCACTATCCGATGAATCTTCGAGTTGTTCAATTTTAATTTTTTTGGTAAAGAGTGCGCGCTTTAAACCTTCCCAAGCATGTGGCGAATGTTTTAATTTTCTTGCTTCAAGAATTAAAAAACCACCATTAGCTTTATGGAGAGCGCCGGGCTTAATTAAAGTAAAATTTGTCATTAAATTACCGTACTGAGATGTATGCTCAACACGACAGATCAAATTAGAATAGGAGGGGTTGGCTTCAAAAATTACGGGCAAATTTTTCAATCTATGATTGTCGACCAATAAATTGATATGATATTTTACCAACTCAGGGTTTTCTAAATTCAATAATAATAAATGACTAGTTTCATCTTGTTTCAAGAAATCTTCCATATGTTTTAAGATATCTTTTTCCATCGCTTTTAAATGTTTAACAACAGCCAGATGTTTTTTATATTTTTTTGTTAATTTCTCAATGAGTGGATGAATCACAGTACTGACATATTTCAATTGAATTTTCTTTTCATTTTCATGACGTTGCTTATAAAGTCGAGGGACTTTTTCTTCATTTTTTTCTTCGCTATCGTTTTCTGTAGTATTTTTTTCAGTTGTGCTTTTTGCATTTATTTTTCTTTCTTTATTAAATTTTTCCAGAATTTTTTTCATTTCATAGTTATATTCATCACTTTCGAAAACTGCCAGAATGCTTCCGCCAATTTCTTCAATCAATAAATTAACATCCCGTTGTAAAACGGAACCTAACCCGGTAGGTAATTGAAGGGCTATAGGTTTTTCTGGGTGTTTAAAATTATGTACATAGCACCAATCGCTAGGAGGTGGAAATTTTTTTGCCTGTGCTTTTAATACATTTCGTACCAATGACAGTTTGCCAATTCCAGATGGGCCCATTGCATATGCATTATATCCTTGTCTTTTAATTTTGATGCTAAAGTTTAATGCTTCAAGTGCGCGCTTTTGGCCTAGAAATCGTGTCAATGATTCTAGTGTATTGGTTGTTTTAAAATCTAATTCCTTTGGATTCAAAGTTTGGCGAAACAATGAATAATGTAAAGGTTTAAAATTTTTCATACTTTTATTATAACATTTAGATACTGATAAAAGACTGAAGAAGGGGTTGTGATTGGAATGCAAAGTATTCATTATAAGATTATATGTATTAAAAATGAGCAAAGACGGTGCTTTTTATTAAAATAAAATTATGAATGAAATCATAGATATTGAGCGTTATGATATAAGGATGACGACTTACTTTGATAACTCTGACACTGCTGCCAAAAACATTGTCGATCAAGTTGGTAAAACAATTGTTATTGGTGTGCCTTTAGGTTTAGGAAAACCAATTGGTTTTTTAAATGCATTGTTTCGATTAGCTTGGGAAGATAAAACAATTCAATTAACGCTTATAACCGGCTTGACTTTATCACGCCCTATTTTAAAAACTGAATTAGAAAAACGTTTTATCGAACCAATAATAGAGAGGATATTAACCGATTTTGAAGATCCACTATATGAAAAATATCGCGAAAAACAGCAATTACCTAAAAATATAAATGTCATTGAATTTTTTCTTTTAACTGGTAAATACTTAAATAATCATTATGTTCAACAAAACTATATTAGCAGCACATATTCAAATGTTTTAAATGATACCATTTATTATGGAATTAATGTCTTGGCGCAACTTGTAGCCTTTAATCCTTATACACAGCAATACAGTGTCAGTTGCAATTCGGATTTATTTAGACCGATGCAACAATATCTTAATGACTGTAAAAAAGAAGGAAAAAATATTGCTATATTGGGTGAGGTCAATGCGAATCTTCCTTTTATGTTGGGAGATAATGCTGTTATTGAAGCTAATGAATTTACCGATATTATTGATACAAAACGTTACCGTGCACTTTTTGCCGTTCCACGTGAAGAATTGTCACCACAAGATAATTTGATAGGTTTGTATACCAGCACGCTTATTAAAGATAATAGTTGTTTGCAAATCGGAATTGGAAAATTAAGTAATTCTCTTGCGAGTGCGTTAATTCTTCGTCATGAGCAAAATGCTATTTATAACGAGTTACTCAATCGATTTTTGGCACATGAAAAATTTGGTGAAACAATATCTTTAATCGGTGATGTAATATCATTTGAGCAAGGATTGTATGCTTCTACTGAAATGCTCAGTGATGAATATATGCAACTTTATCATCATGGAATTTTAAAAAAACGCGTTTATGATAATGTCGAATTACAAAAATTATTAAATTCAAATAAAATTAAAGAAATTATTACTCCAGATGTTTTTGATATATTGTTAGAAAATAAAATCATAAATCCTGTATTAACAGAATCAGATTTCGCTTTTCTGCAAAAATTTGGGTTTTTGAAAAATGATATCCTTTACCAAAATGGCGATTTAATCTTACCTTCGGGTGAAAGAATTTCAGCTGAATTATCCTCTTTAACTTCCAAGCAAGCTATCATTAAAAATTGTTTAGGCATTAAACTTAAATCAGGAAAAATTATTCATGCGGGATTTTATCTCGGTAGCAATTCATTTTACAATTCATTACGCGATTTATCAGGTGAGGAATTACAACAAATAGATATGACAGTTATATCTAGAACCAATACA
>JANWKO010000255.1 GCA_025451335.1 Gammaproteobacteria bacterium | reverse complement strand
TTTATTCCTAACTTAGACAAAGTTTTATTAGAATTGATGACGAAAGGGATTAAAGAACATGATGATTTGGACTTGTACAATAAAGATACGTTAGATAATTTAGTTAGAATCTATGGGTTTTCACATATTAATACGTTGTGTTTAGATTTTAAATCGGAAGTTTGTAGTAATTATTTAGTTAATAAATTTGCAAAATTTCCTGATGTTTTGCAACAAATGGATGAAGCAGTAAAATTGTATGATAAAATTTTTGATGAATATGAGTATAAGATTAGCTCTGTGATATCAATATGGAGTTTTAATGATAATTTACGCTCGGCAATTCTAAAAGCTGCAGAGAAAAGTAAGGAACCGACATTTGAGATTAATGTGGCTGAATTAAGTATCCAGTGGGGTATTGCGCCAGATTTAGCTGCATTAATGCCTCCTATTAAGATTAAAAGCACTATAACAGCTGCACCTCAAGAAGTTTCGAAATCTGATCCTACTGACTTGTTGTCTAAAAGTGCGGCATCATTACTAAAAGCTAGTTGGGAGAAAAGTGGGTTAACGACTTCAGGAGCTTCTTCTACAAGTATTCCATCTGAAAAAGAGTCCGTAAAAAGGGGGCAGCTATCGATTTAAAAATTTCGCTTGTCCTTACCTATGATGATAAACTTGTTATCTGACGATAATAAATTTATCGTTACCTAGAAGCAGATGGAGCTGCTTTTTCTAATCTGCTTATCTTCGCATTTAAAAGTGTTGTTGAATTGGAGGATTTTGTAATGAAGGAACATAGTCTGATCATGCGTATCTTTTCAAGTTTCATTTTCATGGTTATAGTTGTCTTCTCTAACAGTGCCAAAGCTGATAATACAGCAATCATCAATGTGGCTGCCAATCAACAAACGATCGACGGCTTCGGATTTTCTACCGCCTGGTGTCCAGTCATGACCAGCGCCCAGGGCAATGTTCTTTTTGGGACCAACAGTGGCCAGCTTGGCTTCTCACTTCTACGTGTACGCATTGACCCGAACGGAAACTGGGCAAAAGAAACATCTAACGCTGCAATTGCCCATTCCTATGGCGCAACAGTTCTGGGGACACCTTGGACTCCGCCCGCTGCAGAAAAAAACAACAATAGCCTTATTTGTGGCGACCTGTTGCCTAGCCAGTACAGCAACTATGCAGCTTATTTGAATCAAGCAGCCAATGCTATCAAATTAGATTACGTTTCTTTCCAAAATGAACCTGATTGGTGTCCGAATCCAGGCTATGAATCATCCAATCCTGGGCCGACGGAAATTTTGAATTGGGTTATAAATAATGCGCCATCTGTTGGCAGGCCGATTGTCATATCGGAATCATTCAATTTCAAAGATTCTTATACAGATCCAGTATTAAACGATAGCGTGGCTGTAAATAATGTTACCTATATAGGCGGACACCTTTATGGGACTGGCGGTAATATAGTACATCAAAATGCGCTAAACCACGGTAAACATGTGTGGTCAACTGAGCATTACATCAATGGCACAGATATAGGTACTGCATTGAAGGTTGGCAAGGAAATCAGCGATGCTATGAATAACCAGTTCAGCGCTTATTTCTGGTGGTGGATCATGCCGAATGATCCCGCTTCATTCATTCAAGGCACCACTGTGGACATTCGAGGTTATGTGTTAGGACAATTTGCTCATTGGGTGCGCCCAGGAATGGTTCGCTGTGGGTCGACTTACAATCCTCAGTCTAATATCTATGTTACTGCTTACTATAATGGTAGCAATAATGGCTTAGTAATCATCGCGCTCAACAAGGGCACGACCGCAGTTAACCAGACGTTCACCATTCTAAATGCGTCGAATATTTCTACATTGACGCCAATTCAAACCTCTGCGAGTGAAAACATGTTTCAGTTAACCGCTGTAGCTTTGCAGAATAATACGTTCACTTATTCGTTGCCAGCACAGAGCATCACTACATTTGCACAATATCCATGAGCCTATAAAAGTGGAGGGGGATCCCATCGGGATCCTCTTTTACCTCAGCGTGCGGTATTAAGGTGCGTGCGCTATCCTAGCTGAGGAACTTGTAGTCGCTTGCTGAGCTGATCCCTCAGAACGTACGCTTCGCCCTGGATTCATTAAAGATTTATCGGCAAAGAAAGTACAATTTAGATTATCAGAATATTTAATCAATTGATCTCTGCTAAGTTTCGTTAATTTTTCTACTATGACTTTTACAATTTTAATTTTGTGATTTGGAGCAAATTTATTAATTAAATCCCAACCAGTCAACCCATCTTGATAGCGTTTTGCCAAAATTTGCATGACGTCAGTCAATCCATTTTCTGTTTGGATTGCAAATTTAAATGCAGACGCTATGTCATTTTGTAAATCAGCGTTATCATGATTTTTTATATATTCAATTAACTCTGGAAAGAAGCATTTAAAAACCCCAGATAATAGCTCAGGATTTTTTGCGATTCGCGAAATGCCTGTAGCTTTGTAGACATCTGGTTTTATAAGTAATTCTGAGATTGTATTTTTTATTTCTTCATTTGCTTCAGCAAGTTGAAATAGAAAGGATAATGTTTCAGGGGACTTTTTTAAAAGTTGATAAAAACTTGTAAAGCCCCATTTATCCGTTCTTTTTAACATATCAATGATAGGGCTGGCAAAATCTCTATTTAACTCAATCCATCTATAGAACTTTGGTAATGAAACAGGTGAATTTTTGATAACATTTATTATACCCAAACTCCAAAATCGGTGTGGATTGAATAAACTCGTGGTTATTTTTTTCTTCCAGTCATTTATATTATTACGATCTACAAAATCAATTAATTCTTTCAAAGCGGTTGTATTTTTTAACAGTGTCGAAAATAAAGATAATTCCCACTTATTTTCTTTAAGGAGAGTATCTATTATATTTGCACAAAGAGGTTCATCTGTTCCGACAAGATTACAAACTTTTGAGAAATATTCTGGAAATTTATTTATAATTAACGCAAGTCCAGTTTGTCCATAATTATCAATTTGAGTTAAGCCTATAATTATTGATTTTCTCATTTCATGATGATCTTTTATTTCTGCAAATTTAATTAATTCTAAAAAACTCTTTTCATTATTTAAAAATGTACAAACAATGGGAGCGTTAAATGCATCAAGTTTAAGTAAAATGTCGGTAATTGATTTACTAACATTGCCATCTATTTCAGCAAGATGAAATAATGCTTGCAGCGATTCATTTGCTTTTTTTAATAAATTAAGAAAGCCTATCCCTTCATATTTACTGACTTGATTAAAAGCAATTATAATATTCTTTCTCAGAGTATCTTGATTTTTATCTTCTGCGAGCTTAAATAATTCAGTAATAATATTTGAATTTTTTAACAATTTAAAAAATTTAACATTGCCACAATTGTCTTTTTGATTTAAATAATCATTTATAATATTTTGGATTGCGATAATACTTTTTGAACCAGATAATCCACTCGATTGTATGAGCCGAAAAATTTCGAATAAAGCATCTGGAGAATTATCGATTAAGCAATCTAAACCTGAGTCGCCCCATCTATTTTTTTTTATCAACGCTTGTGAAAGGGCTTCTCTTATTTCTTCGTTCTCTTTCGATACGATTAGTTTAAATAGGATAGGTATCGCAAGTTTTACTTGTTTCACAATTTCCATAAAACCTGTATTGCTATTTCGATCTATCTTGACTAATGCATTTGCGATAGCTTTTCGAAGCTCTACTTGATCTTTTGATTCTGCTATTTCAAGAATGTGTATCAAAGTTTCTGAATTGTACATAATGAGTTGAAATAAGCCGTTTTCTTTTAATAATTGTGTAGAGAAATTTTTTACTAAAGATTCGTAAATTTGCGTATTTATTATTTTATCTTCTTGCAAAGATGAAATTTCAATTGCGATACTGTTGCGCAAAATTTTAATAATTTCAGTTGCTATTTCCTCTTTTGATCCTTTTTTATGAAATTTGGCAAGAGAAGTATGATCGTAATTTGGATCATAGAGAATCCAGGCGGTATTTTTATAACTCGCGCATATTGTATGGCCTAGGGAATGCAATAAACAAATAGTGTCAGAGAAATTTTTTTCATCTAATAATTGAGTTAGCATTTCTTTTGTGAAACATCCAGAAAAACAAGTTCTTTTTTTTATAGTTTTAATTTTATATTTGCCATCCGTTTTATCTAGATTTGTACATTCGAAAAAACTTTTTATTATCTCAACTTCTGGTTTAGATTTAGAATCGGTTTTAGATTCGGGCAAAGTGTTTTTATGGGCATCGGGTTTCATGATGCAAGATTGATTTATCCCTTTTGGAAATATATCTTGAAAACCTTCTTTCGAAGATGCGTGATTAAATAATATGTAATTCAGTGCATTTTCCATTATTTTCTGTAAAGGTAATGATTCTTTTTCATCTAATATTTGTAATGGTAATGATTCAGTTGATTTTTTATCGCTTAGGATATCTGGTATTAATTCTCGTTCAGATTTTTCCAATATCGTTTTAATTTCACTGAGAGTTCCATATTCTTCATTCCAATTTGCAATTGCTAGTAATTGCCGTTCCCATTTTTCTAGATCCGACTCGTTCGTTAAATTAAAAATGGCATGAGTAATAGCGAAACCAAAACAATGTCCCTTTTTTAAACTATATAACTGGGTTTTTAGAATTTTAGAAGAATCAACGGATTTAGATTTGAGTTCATCAATTTTCTGATTTATTTCTTTCGTTTTGTTTTTGTCTTTTTGAGTATCAAGAAATTCACCATATTTTTGAATTAAATTATCAATTTTTTTTTCTATATTTATTTCTTTTTTAGCGCCTTCTTCTTTCGTTTCAGGAGTTTTGTAAGTCATCATGGCAGTTTCCACAAAATGACTAAACTCAATTTTGAATTCTTCTATTTCAATTGCATCTTGCAGATTTTTTATAAATTCCTTTGCATTTATTTCAAGTGCATTTATCACGAGAAATGTGCCAAGTTTATCCAATACTACAACTTGGGTCATTATTGTTCCTTTTGTAAGTCCATTTTTGGATGATCCTAAATCCAGCAGTTAAAACCGTAACTTTCCGGGGTAGGGGTAAACTGCCGGATTTAGGATGATAGATTAAATGTGATTTAGCATATATACAATTGTTTAAGTTGCTTTTATTTGGAGACGTTTCAATTGGGTAAGGCTATCCTGATCACGTGATGTGTCTCCCTCTTTTTTGACAGTGCAAAGTATGATCCTGCAAAGATAGGCTTAGGCAATTTGAGTCTTTTTCAAAGTCGATTAGCTGTTATGACTTTACAGGCTGTATTTATTCGCGCAAGCTCAAATATCATGAATAATTTTCAATCAAATAATAGACTAATTTTTTAAGCAATGGCAGCGGAGTCACTAATGAAAAATTGATAAATTGAAAGACGTCCGGAAAAAATAAAGGAAAAATGTAATACGAAAGTTTTTAGCCAAGCATTACGCAACGACTTGCATAATGGCTCTAGTATAATTTAAGAAGGACCGGTAAGAAAATTTACCGGCCGTCTAAATCTAAAAACATAGTTTTTAGCGTCTCACTGGTCAAACAAGTAGTGTATCTTCAGAGAATTATAGACTGAATTCAATACCCAACGCGCCAGTATTGTAATACATATTGTCAAAATCAACTTCCCAACTGGTTGTCTGAACATGTGTAGGATAGTGCGTCGATCCGAATGTGTATTCAGTATTACCGAGATAAATGAACCGATATTCAGCAAATACACGCACGTGATCATTTAAAGCATATCGTAATCCCACTTTTGTTTGTGCTGCAAACGTCCAGTCTTGACTGTCTGTATCCGAATTAAAATGATTAACACCGTATTCTGGAGGGCTAATTTGTGGTGAATCAGCATTGGTAATAGAGTTCACTGCTGCGCCTAAACCTACACCGATATAAGGTTGCAACTTACTCATACACCAATTCAAGGCTAAAACACCATTAACAAGCACCACACCCGTTTTCATTGGAAATTCATCTGCAAAATCGTGTTCGGTAAGGATATTATTTGAATTGTCTAGCTCTGTACTGAATGTCTTCTTAAAATATAGACCTTCCAATTCAATGCCAGGAATCAAAGTCAACGCAGTGTTTTTAACGTTCGGTATTATCCATTCATAACCCAAATGAATCCCCCCAAAGCCTATCGACAAGTGATCGCTGTCACCAACTGAATCGATGCCTAGTGGTTCTGATAGGCCACCAATACCTAGTGCATGTTGACTAGGACTAAAAAATGCAACTCCGCTTTGCCTGATTTGAAAATCATTCGAAGTTCCCCAACCACCAAAACCGCCGACATAAAAACTACCGGATGATAATGGCGAGCCTTGTATTGATTCTGCGTGTAGCACAGGCGAAACTAACGTTAACGAACAACATCCTAAAATAACTGAAATGGCTGATCTATTAAAAATAATCAAGGTATGTACCTCCTTATGGTCCTTCACAAAGATTAAATGGCGTGACGAGTAACTTCATGCATGACTAGATAATATATCAAATTGTTAGAAAATATAAACAATTTTTTAAACGATACTATGAGATAGCATTAATTAATGAAGTATCTTTTAACATTACAGCAATATTACCCTTTATGTAGTGGGTCAACTAGTAAAAATCTTTGATTTTGAGATAATGTAATTATGAGTTACGATTTAATTGATGGCAGTAAATGGATTAGGCGGTATTTACCTTCAAAAGGAGTTATGAAAATGTTTTATAAAAAAATGAGTTTTTGGATTTTTTGTTTAGCCTTTTTATGCCTGCAATGGTCGGGCGTAGCTCATAGCCATCAACACAAAAGCCATGGTTTTAATTGTCAAAAGAATAAACTTGTTTACTATCTTTATATCCAGGATTTTATCTCTAGCTTGATTTCCATTCCAACTTCAAATGTAAGCGCAAATAGTTCTACTATTGCTTCTCAGTACTTTGCAGGAAGAGCACCTATTTACAACTCGGGAAATCAAAAATTTGGGGTTTGTTCTGCCTCGTTCTTATGTATGCAAAACCAAGATGGAATTTTTACCGACATCTCGAACTATCTTACCGTGGATAATGGATTGATTGTCTCGTGGTTTACACCTTCAACGTTAGTCAATTTAGAACTCGATAGTGTTATCCATGGAATGGTCACAGAGTGCATTGTAACAGCGACAACAAAAGTTGGATTCAATCCATTTTATGGCATGAGTTTCAACATGGTGGTGTCGTCCGATTCCCAAAAAATTTATTTCGAGTTGACACCGCTCGTTTAATAAATTTATTTTTTTAAGCCGTAGCCGGTTTTAAAAATCCAGGCAATAATTGCCAGACATATTACGGTGAATATTAAAATCATTGTGACGCTAATTGTGAGACTAACATCGCTATGCTCGTAAAAACTCCAGCGAAAACCACTTACTAAATAGACAACTGGGTTTGCTAGTGAAACTTGGTACCAAAAAGGCGGCAACATATGGATGGACTAAAAACTGCCGCCTAGAAAGGTAAGTGGTGTAATAATCAGAAGAGGTATGAGCTGTAATTTTTCAAAACCATCAGCCCATATGCCGATAATAAATCCGAGTAAGCTAAATGTCACACTGGTCATAATTAAAAAAAATATCATCCAAAAAGGATGCGCAATACGCAATGGAACAAAAAACCAGGCTGTAACAAGTACGATAACTCCAATCATGATGGATTTGGTTGTTGCGGCTCCTACATAACCTATTACAATTTCGACAAAAGACAATGGGGCCGAGAGGATCTCATAGATCGTCCCAGTAAAACGCGGAAAATAGATGCCAAAAGAAGCATTGGAAACGCTTTGACCTAAGACGGTCAGCATGATAAGACCAGGCACGATAAAAGCACCATATGGTATATCATTGATAGCCTGCATGCGTGAGCCAATCGCTGATCCAAACACAATAAAATAGAGAACGGTTGAAATGACAGGAGAAGCAATGCTCTGTCCAAGCGTACGCAAAGTTCGACCCATTTCAAACGCATAAATTGCGTGAATGCCACGTATATTCATTTTATCCCCAATAAATTAATAAAAATTTCTTCTAAACTACTTTGATGACTATAAATGTCTTTGGGTCTTATGCCATTTGATTTGAGATTATCTAATACATCTGAAATATCATTCTCGGTATCAGTATCATAAGTCAAAATTAACTTACCACCATTGTCATCTGTTGTAAGTGCAAGAGGATAGTCTTGCAGCTCCGATGGAATCTTAGTTAACGGTTCGCGCAATACGAAAATCATCTGACGTTTACCCATTTTTTTCATCAGTGCATTTTTATCCTCGGTTAGGATGAGATGACCTTTATTAATAATACCAACCCGGTCAGCCATTTCCTGCGCTTCTTCGATATAGTGCGTAGTGAGAATAATGGTGATGCCAGTTTCGCGTAAGTCTCGAACCTGCACCCACATGGACTTACGTAATTCCACATCTACACCCGCTGTTGGTTCATCGAGAAAAAGAATTTCTGGCTCGTGCGACAGGGCTTTAGCGACCATGAGTCGACGTTTCATTCCACCCGATAAGCTTTGAATCTGTTCGTCTTTTTTATCCCAAAGTGAGAGACGTTTCAGTAAGTCTTCAATATATAAACGATTTTTAGCTTTGCCAAATAAACCGCGGCTAAATGTGACAGTATCCCATACTGTTTCAAATGCGTTTGTCGAGAGTTCTTGTGGCACTAAGCCAACAGCTGCACGAGCTTTACGATATTGCGTGATGTTATTGTAGCCAGAGATGGTTATTGTACCTTTTGTGGGTTGCGCAATACCACAGATTGTATTAATGAGTGTTGTTTTGCCTGCGCCATTTGGTCCAAGTAAAGCGAAAATTTCGCCGCGAGGAATCTGCAGGTCAATGTTATTTAATGCCCGAAACCCATTACTGTAAATTTTCTCAAGTCCAGTAATAGAAATGGCTGCGTTATTTTTATGGTTCATTAATATCCTTTTTTACTACAATATCATAGAAGAAACGAGGTTTCATCCCTAAGTCTTTAATTATATCGTTAGCTGTAAGTGAAAGTCTGATTCGTCGTGCTCACTTGTTGAAAAAGGTTTCGTCAAAACCGATTCTTCTAATGAATCTGAAACAGATGCAGTCTTTGTGGGTGAGTCTAGCGAAGAAGAAGGTGTTGAAGACGGCGACGAAGCGTATTCTGCAGAGTTTTTCGCTGGAACAGGGGATTGAACAGGTAAATCTAAACCTGATATTACTGCAGAAGTACTCATTGAAGCTTGAGACACGGATGCAGTCAATTTGCTTTCTTCAGTCGCTGTAGGAGATATTGCGACAGATATGCAGGGCGTAAAAACTTTATAAAAAGAAAGTTGTTTGAAATTTTCAAAAAATTTATCGTCGTGTCCTTTACCTAAATGACGAATCTTACCGGAATTAGCAGTGGGCTCTAGAGATTGGAAAAAAGGATTGCTGGTAAAAGCTGATTTAACTTCGCGATCTGCCTTATCAGCTTTTCCTTGTGCTTCACATCGCGATCTAATCTGTGCTTCTTGCAATTCTGCTGGGGTTTCAATTTCAAGAAAATAAATATTATCACCACATTCCTCTACTATTTTTGATCTATCCGAAGAAAAAAATAATGCTTGTGAGACGATTAAAATTTTATTTTCTGCCGTAGCTTCTTGTATTTCCCTCTTTAAACGAGGAATGAAATCATTTTTTACGAAACCATGAACTTGGAAGGGCAAAATAGGCCATCCTTTGTCAGCCTGCCATTTCATCCATGATTTTGGGTTAATCCACTCGTCGCCATCGCGATCCCTTCCTCCCATTCTATTTGCTAGTAATTTCGCATCACTAGTTTTGCCACCACCTTGTACGCCAATCAAAATTAATACAGGAGGTTGTGATAATTTTGTCATTGAATGGGCTTGCATAAAAAAATCCTTATCTAATTGTCTTCACTAATATTCTTATTCTACGCCTAAGGCGTGTTCTTATCGCTCATGATAAGTAGGGATAATTTAACAAATATATTGAGCTTATTGCAATATTTGGAATTGGTTATCGAATTAACCTTACAGGTTTAAGACCGCCACTATAACGCGAAGTCCAATATAATTATTATGTGTTGTAGCAAAAGAAAAAAATTCAACACAATCTTCTTATGCTGTCATAAAAAAAATTCCATGAGCAACATTCATTTGTCTTGATGCTTCGAAAACTTGTTGGTTGGGTAAAGTAGACCATAGCGAAATTGGGTTACGTATTTATTAATTAAATTTCTAAGTTTAAAAGCATCATGATCTAATTGCTTTTGTGTTTCAGGTAATCTTGTTGCTAATATTAACAGAAAGAATTTTCGTTAATATTTGGTGTCCTTACGACAACGCTGAGTAACACTGCACTAAAATATGATTCATGGACGATCTTTATAAATACTATGAATAAAATTATAATCAATTTTGCTTCTTTCTGTTTCTTCTTTTTTTTCTTGAACTTGAAGTAACACAGGAGGCATAATTTGCGCTTGGTTTGCATCTAATCGTTCCGTAAATTTTTCAGGTTCGATACCAAAATGTTTTTTACAAAAGTCCTTTTGGATCGCTAATTCTCTGTCTGCTTCAATTTCTAAGGTAGCTAAATATTTTATTTGGGCGAGTGCAATACGTGGTGAATCAATAAATTTATGGTGGAGCTTAGCATATAAAGCTAACTTGCATGGTGGATATTCTGGGTGTGTAACATTAAATAATAATTCCAAATATTTATCATTCAAATTTTCTTTTAAGTAAGCAAGATTCTCTTCTTGTTCCTTTTTGGTCATTTTTAAAACGATATCTTTTATTTCTTTAGACTGTTCGTCAGGCGCCATTTCTTTGTATTCTGGCTTTTGGAATAAATCAATGAGAGATTGATCTACGCTTGTCTCCGAATGGAGAATAACATTTAAAAATTCAGGGTCTAACTCATCAAAATCAAATTCAAAAGTTTCATCATCGGAATCATAATGACTTGATATTTCATCACTTGATTTTTTTTCTTCAACTTCTGTATCTTTAATTTCTTCCTCTTCATTAAGTTTTCGAAATGCTTTTAATAACTCACTTGGTTTGTAGCCAGCACAAGAATTATTAATTTCATTCTTAACGACTTGATCGTATTGTAAAGGTAACAATAACTCAGGTTTTGTTTTGGCAATGCAAATGCCCGTTAATTTTTCTAATCCATGAGGAGAAGGAGGAAATGTGCTGCACAGAGATTGATAAGTAGTAGAAATTTCATAACCACTTTTTCTTAGGTAATCTATAAGATCACGATGCCATCCATCCATTCCAGGGAAACATAATTCATCAATAACAAGTACGCCACCGGGTTTTAATGCGCGATATAAATCACATATAACTTTTGCCACATTTCTAATATGTCTTGTAGTCATTTTAGTAAAAATAATATCAATATCATTAAAAGCGGAAACGTCAGATACAAACTCGCCATTTGTGACGATGTAATTAGCGAGCTTTGTTTCTGATTTGTAATCTGTGGCAGAAAGACCAACGCCAGGAATGCCTCTTTCGTTCAAAGCCTCAATTAATCGATTATTGCCAGCACCAAAATCACCAACCTTCACTTTGGATTTATCAATGCCTTTAATTTTGATATATCCATCAGTGATTGTGTCTGAATCAAGCTGATGACCATTTGATTTAAAATGGTAGATTGGATAACCTATGCACTGGTAAGATTGACTAGATTTATCCCTTTTAGCCTTTTCATATCCTTCAACCATGAGATCTTTTGCCCAAGCTGGAGTATCACTCGGATTGAATATATCCTTTGTATTAACCATAGATAATAATCGACTCGTCGAGGACATTTACATTTCCCCTTTTACAGTAATATTTTATTTAATTATAATACTTATGAAGATGTTTTGGGTTGTTCGGCGCAACAAATTGATTTTTTTAGTAATTTGATTAATATTGCTGTTACTTTATCCCATAAGGTAAGGCTCGGTTGATCTTAGTGCGACTATCTTCTCAATCCTAAATTACGCATTCATTTTCAATTAGCCGAACGATTTCCAAATTTAGAAAAAGAAGGAATTGACATTTTGTTTGGTGTATCTGCAAAATACGGCATCCGTTCGTCTAAACTTACCCAAATCTGTCCATAGATAACTTTTGTTAAACTTGGGAAATTTAGTGTTAGATTCCTGCTTCAACGCGCCATGACTAATAGAGGCAAATGCTCCTATCCCGTCAGAGGACGCTCCACAAGCTGTCACGGTGGAACTCACCGCCCCCTTAGAAATCAAGTACCGAATCAGGTTAAGCGCATTTAGGTGTTTCAGGTGCATCTTCTTGTAAAGTAGCCATTGTGCCCATAGTATTGATAAAATGATTAAATGAATCCACTACAGCTATTGGACCGGGAACGGTGGCGGTATTGAGTAAAATGCGCAAAGGAATATCTACCGTTCTATACCCATTTGCAGCTAAAGCCGCTAATTTGGTCGTTAATCCTGATGAGTAACTCAGTGACCATTGCAACAAATGAACAGCAATATCACTTCCATATTCAACGGGATTTTTCTCATCATCTGTACCTATATGTCTAACATAATCCACAGTCACGAGGGTTGCGACAGCAAAATTATACCATTGTAATGCAGTGTTAATTTCTTCACGGTGATTAACAATATAATCTTTTGCTTTCGATGCCGTAGCAGCAAATTTAGAATATCCGCTGCGAAAAAACCTGCAACATTCCATTTTAAAAACTCCTTTTTGAATAAACCAAAATAATATATAGATTTTAGATTATAAAATCAACAAATTAAGATGAACATTTCAGGCGTGAGATAGAAGTGGAAACATAATTTTGTAATCATCAAATATATTTGTTTTCTCCTGAAGGATAAAAAGTGCATCATCGCCTGAAATTTCCCTGACTTTGTAATTAATACAATCCAAGGGAGTGAAACCTAATATAATTTGATCGATTTTCGGATTGAGTAAAGCGTTAATTATCTGATCTAATTCTACTTTGATTTTTGCAAACACATCCCATAAATGTAACTGATTTTCTTCGTATGTTGCAATAACAATGGTATCTAATGAATTAATGTAATAGACACAATTTTTTAAAAAAGATATGCAATAAAACATGACAAGATCTGCATTTTCTTTTAGTGATAGCTTGGAAAAAGCAACTGTATTTTTTGCGTAATTATGTAATAGATCTCTATTGGATTTTTCATCCATGTCTAATTTTTCAAAATTTTCACTAGTATAGATTTTTTTACTAATAATTTTTAAATATTCGTATTCTTTTACTTTATGAAACCCAAATTTTGGATACATCTCTAATGCTGATTTATTTGCGTATAGATAGATGAAATCACAGTTTTTATTCCATTCATCCAAAACTTTTTCCATGAGAAAACGACTTAATTTTTTATTTCGATATTCTTTATCCGTCAAAACCGTTCCAATTTGGATATAATGTTTTGGATTGCCACAATTATCAAAATCCATAATATTCACAGAAACATTAGCAACAGCTTTATCTCCATCAAACAGAGTATAGGGAATATATTTCTCATTCCAATAACCTGCTTTATACCAATCTTCAAATGAAATACCAAAAATTTTCTTGACCAAAATGTCGAACGCAGCTCTGCGTTCTTGATCTTTTTGATAACCTATTAAAAACGTGTATTCTTTATTTGATAATGTTATTTTCATATAATGCATCTTATTGAGTTATTAGCCTTTCACACAAGCTAAAGGTTTTAAAAAAGCAACCCGACGAGCTAATCCAGCAAGCTCAGTTGCTTCTACAACTTGGTGAATATCTTTATAAGAATCAGGCGCTTCTTCAGCAGCACCGCCCATGGAACGGGTGCTAATGTAAATTCCTTGCTTTGCCAATTCTTTAATTTATAATTTTCAACCATAAAAAGTCCCATATTATTTCAGTCAAATGAATGGAGTGTTAATCTTTACTTAAATTTTATCTTTATGCTTTCTTTATCCAAACTAAATTATAAATTATTCCATGGCATCATGACGTCCTAGATAGCGATTCTTTTTTCATAGATATTATCTTGATAAATGATGAAGCATATCAAATCATTTTGAGCAATGATAGAATGCGTGTCACTAAATTAGATAAATAGGAGAACCCATGTCTAGCAGCCTAAATCCAAAAATAAATAACCAGATCTGTACTGAGTTCGAACGGATTTATAAGACTCCAACCTTAGAATTGTTTCATCGTTTTTTAGAGAAGCCAGACGATCATCAAGCGGGTTTAATTTTAGAACGACGTTTTATGGGAGATGAAATTTGGATTCCAGAAGACGAACACTATGAACAGAAAAGAAATATACCTATACTTGAAAAAGACGCTGCTTTATTTATTGAAAATTTAAAAGAGACTTATAAAAAAAATCCTAGCCTACTTACTGCCCGGCAAATTTCTCTTTTAGGAATGGCATATGAAATTGGAATGGGTGTCGAAAAAGATTTATGGATAGGGCATCAGTTATACTTAGAATCTGCAAAACATAACTGTGGCTATGCTTTAATTAGTTTATATAATGCTTATTATTATGGGACGACTGCTTTTGAATCCAATGGAGAATTGGCACTTAAATACTTAGAAAAAGGAATCTCATTAGGTGACAGTGCTGCATTAAGGGCAAAAGGCAACTGGTTTATTAAGCAAGCTAGAAATGCGGAACCCGAAGAACAAAGTGCTCTATATCAAAATGGCTATGAACACATTGCAAAAGCGGCAGAAAAGCTCGATCCTGTTGCACTTTATTGGCTTGGTTGTGCTTATCGTCATGGACTTGATTGGGTGAAAAGTGAAAAGAATGTAGAGAAGGCCATCGAATATTTAACTAAAGCTGTTCAAAGAGGTGATATACAAGCATTAACTCAGCTTTATGCAATTAGTCAAGATCCGATTTTTATTCAAACAGCATCTGAATTTCAAGATCGAGAAGCCAATTTAGCGTTAGCTCAATTTTTAGAAAAACAACGTGGTTACAATGCATGGTGTATAGACCACGAAATTATTCCGCTTTTACAAAAATCCGACGATTTAACTATGTCAATGGCCATGTTATCCAATTATTTACTTACTTTTAGAAAAAATACAGAAGAGCAATCTGCCTCTTATCACTATAAATTAGTTAGAAAAATGCCAATTCTTGCTGATAAATTTAAAGAAACAGACCACAAAGAAATATATGCCATTTTTGAAAAACAATTGGCTTTGCCAGTCGCACAACGAAATCATAAAATGAATTATGAATTTGCTTTCGCTCTTCTTAAAACCAACAATAGCAACGCCAAAAAACTCATGACAGAATTTGCTACTCAAAACCCAACAGAATTTTTATCTCTTAGTCAAAAAGATTCTTGGGATATCGTGAAAGACTTAGTCGATGAACCTTGTGCAAAGCTATTAGAAACAAGAATTAATCAGGACATTACACAAATTTTTTCCGGGATTCAACAAGCAGCACCTGGTTTATCTCTCGATTTAGTTAAATTAATTTTTAAATATGACATGAAATCAGTAGGTCATCATAGTTTATTTTCCAAAATAGAAAACAAACAACTTACTTATCATGAAGATCCTAAAAGTGACACCTATCAGCTTTCGACGTAAATAGATTTATTAGAGTCGGCGAGGACGCTGGCTGGTAGATTTTAGCAAGTACAGGATTGACACCTTTAATTCCAGTTGACCCTTCCAGCCGATCACTTGCCGCAGTGACAAATCCTTTGTTCAAGAGGAAGTTTGCTTCGCAGTGGGTTGGATTTCCTTGAGGAGACCCGTCTCCACATCGAAAACAAAACCCCGCACAGGGACGTCTTTTGAAATCCAAGGATGCGATCTCACCTTCTCGATCTGTTCTCGGGTGTTCTGATCTGGGTCTTTATACGAGAAGAAACGCATTGGAGCAGGAGATGAGTCATTAGTCGAAGCAATAAGTTTCGCGTTCAACTCTTCGTCGGTAAATGTGGTAAATCCGCAACCGGTGTGATTGAGAAGCATGATCTCTCTCGATCCGATCACTCGCGTGGAAACAACAAGTTCTCCGAGCACATCTTCGGTCACTGCTGGTCCTCCGGTTCGGATAACGTCAATGTCGGCGTGCGTCAGACCTAGTATTCCGGGCAGATCTGAAAGGCGCGGATCCATGCAGGTAACAACTGCAATTTTAGGAGTTGGACGTCCACCTAGTTTAGGATCGTACGTCTTTGCGTAGTTGAGGTTTGCTTGTAACGCTTTGTCGATAACACTCATCTCTGGCCTCCTTACGAATTGCTCTGGGTTTAATTAATTTAGAATAACACAATAAGATGTTTTAGCGTCAGCCGCGGTTTGGCCCAACAGATTTTAATCTCTTATCATAAAGATTAATAAATTCAAAAGCATATGGTACATACCTATTGTTAAGCCTCAGTTAGTTTTCGTAATTCTCGACTATACTATCTATATATAAGCAAAAAAAATCGAGGAGTGCACAATGAAAAATTCGCGCATTGATGCTCGATTATTTTCAATGAATAGCAAGCTTGATATTTCTCTGACTGCCGGACCTAGGCCTATAAAAGATGCGACTTTGGTAATTCAGAAGATTACTGAAGCGTTGCTAGAGGGTGGTCGTGAGGTCACATTTTTCTTTAAAGGAAATGATCTCATAGTAAACATTGGCACACATCAATTCAATATTAGTTTAGCATTGCAATCAGATCCCGATTTCGAGCACCTTACTTTAACCACAGAACAGCTAAACGCATATGTTAAATTTTTAAGGGGCACTGCAAAAATAAAGCCGGTACTACGTAAAGTTGGGGAATTTCCAACCGAAGCAATGTATACCGAAAATGAATTAGAATGGACGGGTACACGTAATGCTACACTTCATTATGGTGAGAAATTAGCAATTACTTTATATACTCAGCAAGATGAAAGACGGCTACTATTTAAAGATGCAAATGAATTTTTACGTCATTGTGGTCGTGTAGAATCATTCAAAGTGTTAAGCCAGGAAGATCTTCAATCTAAAGTGAAGGAGTTATTACTTGTTATTTCAGTTGCTTCGCACGGAATTTCGCGTCTTTCTTCGCCACGACCTACACTTGAAATTCGCGTATCATTAAATAAAGAAGAAATGAAAAGTGAAGAATTATCATCTGGAAAAATAATTTTAATTCCAGGTAAAACTAAGGATATTCCCTGGCACTATTTTTATAAGGTTCCTTCGGGTGTATTATTCGAAGGAGATATAACGATCGCGCAAATTAAAGAGTTACTGAAAAAGAGAAAAATATATAGTGAAG
>JANWKO010000254.1 GCA_025451335.1 Gammaproteobacteria bacterium | reverse complement strand
ATCCAAATATGGATTAGGTTTTACTTCTTCTTGATTTTTGAAAGCAATTTCTAAATCAGCAAAATACTTAATTGCAAGAATTAACTCAGGCACACCAGCATGTAGTGCGCAATTATTTAAAAAGCCTGATATTTTTGGAGTTGAACGCTGCATTAACTATTTACCTCAGTTTTAGATAGCCACCTATTTGTATATTATACTTTCAAAACCTTAAGGAAGTCTTAAGTTATAAAAGTGTAAGAATAAAAAATATTATTAAAATCAATCACATAAAACTTATAAATAAGATAATAGATTATAATTTAACTTCAAAATGTAAAATTAATCATTATCTTAACAGTTTGTTATCAATAAATCCATTAATGTTCATTTTTTATTCTTAAAAAATAACCAATTAACAAGGTGGATTATCGCCACTCTTTTTATATAATCCTTAATTTAGACCATGTTTCTCAAGACAAAGACAAATTCTGTTATCGTCTAGTATTGACGGTCTCTTTTTGGGATCAATGCCTGATTTAAAATAATTTGATTTGATATTTCCGAATGGATTGTAAACCGGATAAAGACTAACATGAGGCATAAATGAATTATACTTTAATAAAAAAACTTCCTCTCATTGATGAAATTATTCGAGAATTTCCTTTGTCACTTTCTACCCAACAAAAAATTCTGCGAGATCGACAAGAAATCAAAAATATTTTGGAAGGAAAGGATAATCGATATTTAATCATTGTGGGGCCTTGTTCTGCTTGGCCAAATCATGCGGTTTTAGACTATGCACAACGTTTACTAAAAATAAATGAAAAAGTGCATCAACAATTAAAACTTGTCATGCGAGTTTATATCCAAAAACCACGCACAACCAAAGGTTGGATGGGACCTGTTAATCAACCCGATCCACAGGCTAATCCGGATATTCTTGCTGGCATCAAATATGCACGTGAAATGATGGTTAAAATAGTTGAGATGGGCCTACCTATTGCAGATGAAGCGCTATTTACTCATAATGCAAAAGGATTTCTTGAATTGCTATCATGGGTTGCTATTGGAGCACGAAGCACTGAAAATCAAGAACACCGTGTATTTGCTTCCGCAATTGATTGTGCTGTCGGTTTAAAAAATCCAACACATGGTTCGCTGACTATCGGTGTAAATAGCATTGTTGCCGCTCAGCATCCTCATGTTGCAGTTTTTGAAGGCCAAGAAGTACGAACGCATGGAAATCCACATGCTCATTTGGTTCTGCGTGGTAGTCAAAAATCTCCAAATTATTCCATTTTACACTTAGAAGAAATAAGCAAAATAATGGAAATGCAACAAATAAAAAATCCTTCCGTTTTAATTGATGTAAGCCATGATAATTGTTTAATTAACGGTAAAAAAAATCATCGCTTACAAATGCAATCGATTTTCGAAATCATTGATAATTTACAATCTCGACCCGAATTAAACAATTTAGTAAAAGGATTTATGATAGAAAGTTTTATTAAAGAAGGAAGTCAAAAATTAAATTCTCTTCCGATTGATTTGAATGGATTGTCAATTACTGATCCTTGTTTAAGCTGGGAACAAACAGAAGAATTACTCTTGAATTTGGCAAAAAAATTAGCTTAGTTTTTACTTTAATTCGAGTGTTTCTAAATTAAAAGTGTCTCAAATGAAACCTGCAGTTTTATAAAGAAAAAAGGTGGATCCAAAGATCCACCTATAACGAGGGAGTGATTGTGAAGCAATAATTTATTGTCCACAATGAGGACTATCATACTGAACAAATATTAATCTGTCAATAATTTGATCAAAAAATAATTCAAAAAAAGTGCAATTAAAATAGTTGATAATATTTCAAAGACTTAACCAATTGTATTCTAGAGCTTTATAACTTCTATTTATCTTGTTTGTTGTAAAAATCTTATTTGTAACCGTTTTTTTGATCTTTTAACAACAAGTTAAGGGGTTATTTGATAAAGCGTTTAAAGACTTATGGTTCTTTTATTGATAGCAAAACGTTAATTCTGTTAGGATAACTTGTATCTAGGGTCATGAATCAGGGAGAATTTTTCCAGTGGCACTTTTAGATTTTAAAAAATGGATTTTTTTCTTTTGTTTTTTGTTTATCTTCGAAAATACACAAGCGCTTCAATCGACTAATATCTATCAATTTACTCAAGCTGGCATGTTTTCTCCTGCAGTAAAAAATGCTTTGTTTCGAGTTTATGTCCCTAATGAATATAGTAATAGTGTTTCCGTGATTGATCCTAAAACGTATCAAGTTATAGAAACTTTTAAATCAGGTCGAAATCCACAACATGTTGTTCCTGCTTATGATTTAAAAGCGTTGTGGGTATTAAATAATAAAAGTAATAGCGTCACGCCAATTGATCCAACTACTGGAAAGCCTGGCAAAAGTATTCATGTTACTGATCCTTACAATTTATATTTTACTCCGGATGGGAAGTTTGCAATCGTGGTTTGTGAATCACGAAAAGAACTGCAATTTCGTGATCCCCAATCTATGAAATTGATATATTCGCTACCGATAAAATGTAGTGGCGCAAATCACATGGATTTTACTTTAGATAGTAGATACGCCATTGCAACATGCGAATTTTCAGGCCAATTAATGAAAGTGGATTTAATAAATAATAAAGTTCAAGGTTATCTCACTTTGAATGCGGTAACACCGCAAAATCAATCAATTTCTCAAAATTCTTCAAAATCCACAAATTCGGTAGAGGCTCAGAATGCTTTAGCGTCACAAAATTTGCAAAACACATCGAAAACTCAAAAAATGCTAAATTCATATATAACTTTACCAAATGCAGCAAAAAATAATGAAGTTGCAATGAAAAATAAATCGAAAAACATTGCAATAAAAGATAAAAAATCCACAATAACCAGCAAACCTCAAGATATTCGTTCTTCGCCCGATGGTTCAATATTTTTTGTTGCAGACATGCTTCGCGATGGTGTTATTTTGATAGATCCAATTAAATTTACTGAAATTGGATTTATTCACACAGGGATAGGCACTCATGGAGTTTATCCTAATCGAAACGGTACTTTATTTTATGTTTCAAATCGTGGCTGTCATATGATGCATTGTCCACCCCATGGTCCAGGTAGTGTTAGTGTCCTTGATCCCCTAAAAAAGGTTGTCCTCGCTACTTGGAATATTCCGCAAGGAGGAAGCCCTGACATGGGGAACATATCCGCAGATGGAAAGGAGCTTTGGTTATCTGGACGGTTTGATAATGAAGTCTATGTTTTTGATACAGCCACTGGAAATTTAACTCATCGAATCCCAGTAGGCAAACGTCCCCATGGTCTCGCATTTTGGCCACAACCTGGTAGGTTTTCCTTAGGGCATACGGGCAATATGCGTTAAAAATCTAAGCGATGAATTGCTAATATCGATACAGGATCAAAGCTCACAACATAGGAATGCCAACAAATTTAATGATTTTAGTATAAAATATAATCATATGAGGGCATTCATTATGTACAGTCAACCTAAACAAACAACAAACTCAATAATCAATATTGATCAATTAATTATAGCAATTGAGAATTGTGTTAAAGTTTATCGATCTCAAAAAAATACAAAGAGTGCCAACTTTAAAGGGGGAGCTAAAAGTACAAGTGATACTGAAGATAAAAGCGATTCTGAAGATAAAAGCAATACAAGTAGTATTAATCCAATACCAAAACGCTTGGATCAAATCGAAGATGCCCTTTATAAAATTCGAACTTTATCCGAACCAAAAAAAACAAAAAAAGGATTACAATTAGCATTAATTTTAGTTAATAAGGATAAAAATGAATACGAAGAAGATGATGAATTTGTCAAATTTTGCATAATTTATATTGGATTAAGTGGAGTTTTTGACCCAAAAGAGTTTAATGAAAAATATAAACATTTAGAAGGTTTCAAGGATGCATCAAGATTAAAAGATGTAATAGTAGAATTAATATGTAAACAAGATAAGGAACATAAAATAGAATTAAATTTAGAGTCTTTTCTTGCAACCCTAAGGAAAGAACGTCATCTACCTAAAGCCACGCCAATAAAACTTTCACACCAAAAGGATGAGAAAACTAAAACTCTTAAACGCTCGACGAAACAAAAAACGGGGCGTTTTAATGAGGAAACTTGTTATGACAATGACAAACTTTTACAAGCAGTATTGGTTGGATTACGTAATTATCGTGAAGAACAATCTTTTGGATTTTTTTCATCTAGTGGAGAAACAGGGAGGCAGCGTGTTGAAAAATGTTTACAATTTCTAAATGTACATCCAGAGATACCTTCCACATTTAAAACTGAAATTTTACTCAAAGCTATTTTTTCAACGTCTGGTAAGCATCTTCAACAATATATAATTGACCAAGTAATTGCAAATGGCACTTTTAAACCTGACTATGTTACTAATAAAATGTTGTTTGATAATACCCATTCTAAAACATATAAAACATTATCAGCATTTTATTCAGAGTATTTTAAAAATCTTAAATTTTTTAATCCTAAGTTGATCAGTGCATATGGCGATTTGGTTGGCAAATTATCGACAAGAGAATGGGGATTTAAAGAAACATTAACTAATTCTGAATTTAAAAACAACCCATTATCGTTTAAAAACAAGATACCATAATTTTAAATTCCGTTAGTATTAAAAAATGTAACTTTTATTATGCGGAATCATTAATTCAATCATCACCATTTTGGTGATAATTATTTAACCAGAAACATCATCTCAAACAACATTTACTATACTTTCATTAATTGATATTCTTCTTCATCTTAAAAACAGAATAAGAATAAGTTTATGAGTTTAACCAGAAAAACAGTGATTTTTCATACGTTAGCATCGGATTCATTTAACAAAGAATTAAAATTCAATTGTAATTCGCCATTTGGTCAAGTTGCACAATATCTTGCTGAAAAATATTTACTCAAACCTTATCCAGAAGAAAAAGCGAACAAAAAATTTTCTCGCTTTTACCATGGTGTCACACATGCCGCTTGTGCAACCTATTTAGCTGATAATGCTAGCGTTCTGAATGGCAAATTACCTTATGTTGATAAAGAAAATAATACCTACCATGGTGGTTTATTTATCGAATTACTTAAACATTATTTGCCTCATAAATATTGGACAATCATTCAAGAATCAAATGGTGGTGAAGATCTTACTGAAACGGATTTTCTCTTATTAAAATACGCCATTTTTTGCCATGACATTGGTAATACTAGTGAAAATTTTAAACAAGAAACTGCTCATGCCGAGATATTTACAAAAGAAATGCTTGCGTTGGGATTTGATGCAGATAAAGTCAATAAATTTGCAGATGCAATTGTTAATAAGGATTCCAAAAAGGATAAAAATATTATTCAAATGATTATTCATGATTCTGATTGCTTGGAAATAAATCGTGTTCTAACAAATAAACAGGCATTTAAGATTGATGAATTGGATATTATTAAGGTCTTTAAGAAATATTTAAGAAGTCCATTATTAGAAATAGTTCTGCAAGAAATGCAGAAAATCGCCGCCACATATTATCAATTAATGGAGTTTATTTATCGTTGTTATAATGATGAAATTCATTCTTTTTGCGAATTTTCCAAAAATTCATATCTTGATACAGCACGTATTATACAAGGATTTGGTATTGCTAAATGCTCAAAATCCTTTTTGGGAGTAGATGATTTTTTAAAAATCAATCCAAGTAATCATTTAAGTCCATTAGAAATTTACTGCTCTTATACCTGTCCTAAATCTATTAAAGAAATGAAAAAATATATATTTTTCGAGTCAGAAGAAGATTGTAATGAAAAGGATGATGCTGTATTGAAACAATTTCAAACCGAAGGAGTTTACATTAGAAGACTTGAGCATGAAGCACAAGAATATCCAGTATTGAAAGAAAATAAAAAAACAATATACTTTCATGGAATTACTACCAGTGATCAGTTAAGAAATTATTTCATTAACGATAAGAAAACAGGTGAAGCAAGATTACTTTCTAACTTTAAATTTCGGCCCACTACATTTATCAAGCAAGGTTGTTCGGTTGAATCTTATATGCCTAATAAAGTAGGGTTGCTTATCAATCCAAGAGCAAAATCCGTATTAGCAACTCATTTTTTTAAAGGTAATGTAACTAGCAATACCATATCAAAAAAATTCGATTTTTTTCGACCTGGTCGTGTAAAAAATTTAAAAACATTAGAGAATTTGATTGGTAAATTTGAAGAAAAAAAATTAAGACGTCAAGGCGCTGAATGGGATAATTATAATGCGAATTATGCTGTAAATGTATTACAACGATCAGAAATCTTATTAACATATGATTTTGATGCTGTATTAGGAATTGTTATTAGTGAAAATAAAGATTCAGCATCAGCTGCAATACGATTGTGGAATGATTATAAAAAAGAAACTGGAAAATCATTAAATTTTTATCATTATGATGCTAGATTGTTAGGGTTGCAATTGGTTACTCGATCAGAAGTTTTATGGTGGCTTGGTATTAGAGGAGAAGATGAAAAATTTCAAACTCGTTATTTAGTTTCTTCTTATGCAAAAGAAATGGAAAAAAAGGAAATTTATTATCCTGATAATAATTCAAGTTATGGGGCTTTAATTAAAAAAGATCCTATGTCTAGGGAACACATTAATTGTTCCATTGAAAAACATAATCCTACACAAGATCATCCAATTTCATATTCTTTCACAATCGATAAAAAAGAAGGATTAGCATATATAAAAAAAGGATGTCCTGTTGTTGAAATGGAGGGTAAATCTTATTACGATACTAATTCCTACATTCCATCTATAGTTCATCGATATCAATTTAATTTAGTTAATCAATGTAATGTTTTGCTTGATAAATTAAAATCAGATATTCAACATTTTTTACATGCTAAAAATATGCGTTTTGTATTTGCCAAAGATCCGCGTGGCAAATATTATTTGCAGCTTCATTATGAACAAGTTGAAAAAAAACCTGCTTTTAAACCAGAATTAATTTTATCTTATATCGGTTACATACGTGGTGATATCCAAAAACCTTGGAAATGGGAATTGATGAAAACCTCTGATTCAGGTACTTATATTAGATTATCGGTTTTGCAATCATTAGACTTAATAAAAAAACAATTAAATCATTTGTTGGAAAAACCAATTGTCCGAAAATTATCACCAGAATCAAGAAAACAAGGACTGACTCGTCGTTCTTAAAGAAGGCTATGTCACATATTAAAAATGAAAGACATTGATGACTTAATGAGGAACCTATGCCTTTAAACATGTTAATAAGAAACGCTGCAATGAATGGCGATTTAGATAAATTATCTGAGTTTAAAGTTGCAGATTTATTAACTATAGATGAATTAGGGAATTCAGCTTTACTCATTGCTGCACAAAATAAACAAATTAAAATTGTTAATTATATTATCGCAGAGACAGAAAAACAGAATGAGCAGTCATTACTTAGAATAGCGTTAATTAATATTTCAAAATCTAGTCATAAAAACATATTACATGTCGCGGCGTTTATACCAGACAACACGGAAATTCTAACCGCTCTTGTCAATGCAGCAAATAAATTAGATATTCCAGATTATATAAATTCTAAAGATTTAGAATACAATGGAACTCCATTACATATGGCGGCACGTCAAGCGTTATTTTCTAATATCCAAGTTTTAATTAAGCTGGGTGCGAATGTAACTGCGCTTTCAAAAGAAAGTAAAGAAGGTGCTCAAGATGGCAAAATGCCAATTGAATTAATTAGTCATCAAGGCAATAAAGAGCAAATGAGGGCTTGCTTATCTTATTTTGTAAAGGAAACTAAAGAAGGGATGGATTACTTTGAAAAACGTTATGGGCTACTAAAAGGATTAGACGCGAAAGAAATAAATGAAATTTTAGATATAGAGTCTGAAGCTGCGCATACAAACAGTCCATCTGCACAATTTATTTCTTTACAACATATTATTAAATTATTAAATTCATCGCCTGCTAATTCTTATTTTTTAAATAGCCTTTATACGGCTTTATGTCATATTAATTTTGTCCTTATTGAAGAAGGTTTT
>JANWKO010000253.1 GCA_025451335.1 Gammaproteobacteria bacterium | reverse complement strand
GACTTGCACTCGCTATTTCCGAGTCGGACTCCAATATTGAAAATATTAATGCTGAGGAATTTGATGGCAGATATTTTTCTGCAAATTTAACTATCACCGTTAACGATCGTGTTCATCTTGCTCGTGTATTGCGGAAAATTCGTAGCGCCAAAAATGTGATTCGAGTTGTTCGTCTCAAACCTGAAGTTAAAAAAAGAAAAAATATTTTGACCTAGGCTAATTACGGGGGTCAAAGCTATGTTTGGGGCAGCTTGCGCTCAAATATAGAGGACCAATCAGTTGCCCCAAACATAGCTTTGACCCCTATAACTATAAGATAAGTTAGCGCTATTCACGCCTGACTCTCATAAACAATTCGACCCCGACACAAAGTCAACTGCACATTCAAATCCGGATCCAACACAACCAAATCTGCAGTTTTATTTATAGCTATACTCCCAGTTTGCGAAAAAATTCCTAATGCACGAGCAGGATTCTCTGAAGTCATTTTGATTGCATCAGATAGATCGCAATTTGTAAATTGTAAAATATTTTTTAATGCTGAATTCATTTTCAAAACGCTACCAGCCAATGTACCGTCTTGTAAAGTTGCAATATTATGTTTTACTGTTACTGATTGCCCACCCAAGTCGTATACCCCATCACGCAAACATTTGGCTCGCATCGCATCTGTCACTAATATAATTTTTTCTCTGCCTTTTAATTTCAAAATCATTTGCACAATACTGGGGTGCAAATGTATGCCATCTAATATTAATTCCACATAAACTTGGTCCGATAAAAGCGCAGCTGTCACTACACCTGGTTCGCGCTGATGGATACCACGCATTGCATTAAACAAATGCGTGACATGAGAACACCCAGCATCGATTGCAGCACAAGTTTCTGAAAAAGTTGCATTCGTGTGTCCTACAGATGCAATAATATTTTTTTGCTTAAGAAATTGAATTAACTCCAAACTATTTGGTAATTCAGGTGCCAGTGTAATAAGTTTAATTGCATGATTTGATTGTGTTTGCCATTTTTCAATATAAGCAATGTTTGGCGCCATAATTTTGTCAGCGCGTTGGGCCCCGACTTTTTCTGGTGATAAAAAAGGTCCTTCTAAATGCACCCCCAATAATTTAGCGCCAAGATCATTTTCTGATTTCTCCATTACTTCACGAACAGATAACAAAGCTTTTTCTATGTCTTTTTCTCCTGCTGTCATAGTTGTAGCTAAAAAACTTGTGGTACCTTCTTTAGCAAGGGTTTGACTGATATTAATTAAAGCTTCTTGATTAGCATCCATGACATCACTGCCATTAGCACCATGCACATGCAAATCGATAAATCCAGGAACTAAATGATAATCTTCGGGAAATTCAATTATGTTTGCATTTGGAAATTGATCGAATTCTTTTTGCGGAAGAATAGCGTGAATGGTTTTATCAGTAACGATAAGATTTGCTTTTTGTAATTCACCTAACTCAGTGTGAATTTTTAAATTAGATAAAATTAAATAATCTTTTGCATCATGCATTCGCGCACCATCAGAATTGCCCCTACATTTGCATCCGCTTCACGTGGCACCAAATGTGCGCGAAGTGCTTCATTTAGCCACGGCTCAATGAAAGGAGCAATTCCCCCTACCAAACTGCATGGCAGCATTTCTTCGTGATTCATTCGCATTTTGTTGAGAGCTACTGCTATACGATCGATAGCATGAGCCGCTTTTTTCATTAAACGCACCGCAGCTGCTTCTTCTTGCTGACAATGATTGATAACCAAAGGAGCTAAACGTGCAAATTCAGTGGCGTTAGCGCGATTTGACCAGGTGATAAGATGACTCATATCTTGATTGAAAAATGCAAAAACATCTTCAACGAGAGGAGATTTTTCAGCACGATGATCCAACCATTGGAAAGTCAGGCGAACAGCTTCCAATCCTAACCATGCTCCGCTACCGATATCATCGTAAGGAAAACCCCACCCACTAACTCGCGATCCTTTTCCTTTATCAATTTGATACCCCACTACTCCAGTACCTACAATAATAATCGCACCATCTTTTCCTTTATGCGCACCCATACAAGCAATGTGGGCATCACTTGTTACATGCAATGTAGTGAAAGGATGAGGACGATGAATAAAATCCTCATATGCTTCTTGCATTTCGCATCCGGCTAATCCCATGCCTGCATGTAATCGAAACTTCGTTTTATCATCTAGAGAAATTTGCTTTGGCTTTAGAGCTTCTTCTAAAGCTTGATAAATGGAATGCCAAGCCGAATCTACAGAGAAGCGAATATTAGATGGCCCGTTGATGGCTTGACCCAATAAATTTCCTTCACTGTCTTCAATTCTGACTTTGGTCTTCGTTCCGCCGCCATCGACCCCGATAAAGATATCTTGAATCAAGCTCGCTCCTATTATTGAACGCCAATAAGAACAGAATCTGCCCTAGATTGTATTATATAGAGAATTTCAACCTAGTACAGCCCATCGAGAAAGGGTTACGGGGTCAAGTCGAAAGTTGACTAATGACTTTGGGTCAATTAGTCAACTTTCGACTTGACCCTGTTACCGTTACCCATTAGCGTCTTCGTAAATGAGACAATGGTATCTTTACAACTCCTGATTCATCAGCAATATGATCTACTGTCACATCCGGCCCCCATGCATGACCGTAAATAATTTCATAGGTAACAGAAAACTTGCCTGCTGAGTTAGGCTCAGGTTGTAAAGGGGGAATGTTATCCAACAACATTCCTGTCATTTGTAATTCATATATTAGTTTATCAAATGACTTGTAAGTCACATTGAGATATTCCACGTCTAATACAGGATCAGCAAATCGCGCATGCATCAATGCATCCCCACTATCATGCATATCCATCAAATTTGGCAATAAGCTATTACCCAGAATTTCTTGCCATTCAATAAGTGTATCGGGCCCCAAGCTCGAAAATATTAAAAGTCCTTCAGGACGCAATATGCGTCGACATTCTCGCAATATTGTTTTTTCATCATCAAACCATGGCAATAACAAATTCATAAAAATGAGATCGACAGATCCATCTTGCAAAGGTAAGATATCGGCTTCTGCACATGCCCACTTCACCTCTGCTATTTGCGTTTCGCGCGCATAAGCTAACATCCTTTCTGCATGATCCACACCGAAAACTGTTGCTCCTGGATAACGCTTTTGAAGCAGCCCCGCGCAATGGCCCACACCACAACCTAAGTCAATAATTCGATTAGGCTGTAATGTTATTAATTCTAATTTTTCAATCATGTGCTCGCCCACATGACGAGCAATGACGGATGCTTCCGCATAAGCGGATGGAGTGCTGAATGATGATAATTTTTTTTCAGTCATTTACTAGGCCCTGCTTACAATTCAAACCATTCTGACCGTAAATCTTGAATTTTTTTTGGTCTCAATTTTCCGCACAGAGATGTTCAAAAATTATTAATTCTCGGTTCAACCTAGCGAATTGTCAACAGCCTTAACTTAAAAAACGCCTTAATCTCGAAGCAGGATGAATTCTATGAATCCAAAAAGTCATTATCTCAAAAAAATTTACAACTGGCTGCTACCTCATACATGTATTTTGTGCAATCAAAACGCACATCGCCTGCAAGATCTTTGCCAAGCTTGTCTCAAAGATTTACCAAGTTTAATTCTGGCTTGTAAGCGTTGCGCTAGACCCCTATCTTTTCAAGAGCGAAGTTTAATCTGCGATGAATGTCTAAAAAACCCACCCCCTTTCGATCACAGTTATGCACTTTATCTTTATCAACCGCCTGTAACCAAACTCATCATGGATTTGAAATTTCGCGAGGCATTAGTTAATGCAAAAATTTGGGGGGAATTGCTAGCAGATAAAATTCAACAAGATTGGTATCAACTAGCATTATTACCAGAAGCCATTATCCCTGTACCGTTGCACAAAAATAGATTAAAAGAACGAGGTTTTAATCAAGCGCTAGAAATTGCTAGACCCATAGCGAAAGCACTACATTTACCCATCGAAATGGCACTTTGCCAACGAGTTAAAGCCACGGCAGCGCAGGCAACCCTTCCCGCCGATCAACGTGCTGAAAATATTAAAAGAGCTTTCCGAATCACTAGATTTACAAACTATCGATATGTAGCTGTAGTCGATGATGTTATGACCACAGGCCAAACTATAACTGAGTTGTGTCTGACTTTAAAACGAGCCGGTATAAAACAAATTGATGTTTGGTGCTGCGCAAGACCGGGGTTTTTGTGATATAATTTATTATATCAAATTCTATATAGGTTTTAATATCATGACCGCCTTATCCATTCATTTACCGGCTCAATTAGCTCAAGCTAGCCAACAAGCCGCTGAACATTTAGGCATATCGCGCACTGAATTCATTCGACAAGCAATCATTCATGAATTAGAAAATTTGCAAAATCGATTGGAATTAGAGGCAATGGCAAATAGTTTTTCAGCCATGAAAAAACATGATGATTACTTAAAAGAAGTAGACAAATTGGATACTCTTTTAAGTATCAAACTACCAAAAGAAAAGGAGGAGTGGTGGAAGAAAAAGTAATTCTCACTCAAGGTGGAGTATATTTGGTTAAATTAGATCCAGAAAAAGCATCGGACATTGGAAAAATTCGTCCTGTTGTTATTCTAACTGCTCAAACCATACTTGACGTAACCCCTCCTATTATTTTCACTTGTCCGTTAAGCAGTCGATCTTACACAGAATTTAATAGCCTACATGTTGAACTTGCGCCAAGAGATAATCTTGAAGTTATCAGTTATGCACTAACTGAACACTGTCAATCCATTAGTATTAAAAGAATGATTTATCCGCGCCTGGCGCAACTCACCAAAAAAGAACTTTTTTTAATCTTAGACAAATTGCAAAGAATGGTTGGTTTATAAGAAACCCTCTGTGTATAATCCCAAGCTCAGTTAAGTAGGTTAAAATCATGCAAGAATTATTAAACTTTATGCAACAACATTGGATGCTTACAACCGCATTACTCGCAGTATTATTGCTACTGATCATCCTAGAATTCATTAGACAACGCCAAGGGGGCGCACGATTAAGTCCCTCACAAGTTACCAACCTAATGAACCATGAAAATGCTACCGTGGTTGATATCAGAAGCACCGAGTTATACACCAATGGCCATATATTAAATTCCTTATCCGTCCCTGCAAAAGACATTGAAAAATCCAAAAAATTGGAAAAATTAAAGTCACAACCTGTTATATTAGTATGTGAAAATGGAATCGAATCACAACGCGCAGCCAATGCCTTAATTAATCAAGGGTTTAAAGTTTATATCCTCAACGGGGGGTTACGTGCTTGGCGTGAAGCAAATCTTCCACTGGTAAAAGGTTAGACTATGGCAAACGTTATTATTTACTCCAAAGCGAATTGCCCATATTGCGACTGGGCAAAACATTTGTTGGATAATAAAAAAATTAATTATCAAGAAATCCGCGTTGATATGCATCCTGAAAAATTGGATGAAATGATAAGTCGTAGTGGTGGGCGTAGAACCTTCCCGCAAATAGTGATAAACGACCAATCTATCGGCGGCTTTGATGACTTGTCAGCGCTGGATAAAGCTGGAAAACTGGATGATTTATTAAAATAGATATCATAACCAACATTTTTATAAGGAACTTCACCATGCAAGATAAACCACAACAAACCCCTGAAGGGGACGCTAAAAACCCACAATTTGAAATTCAACGTATTTATGTGAAAGATATGTCGTTCGAAGCTCCAAATACACCTCATACTTTCGTTGAAGATTGGAAACCTGAAGTCCAATTAAACCTTGAAACAAAAAGTAATCGTATTCAAGAAAATGTTCACGAAGTTATTATTTCAGTCACAGCAACAGTAACAACAAGTAAAAAATCTGCCTTCCTGATCGAAGTCCAGCAAGCTGGAATTTTTATGATTTCGGGCTTTCCAGGCGACCAATTAAAGCAAATGCTTGGCAGTTTTTGCCCTAATATTTTATTCCCCTATGCCCGCGAAGTGATTTCTGATATTGTGATGCGCGGTGGCTTCCCACAATTGATTTTAGCTCCTGTGAATTTCGATATGCTTTATGCGCAACATTTAGAAGATCAGAAAAAACAAGGTGCTAAGACAGACGATAAAGGTGACGACTCTAAAGTTCACTAATCCTGGAATCATCTCATGCAACCGATTGCAGTTTTAGGAGCGGGATCCTGGGGAACAGCTCTTGCCCTCTATCTTTCACGAATGGGGCAAGAAGTCAGGTTATGGTCAATTGAAACAAAGCGTATCCATGAAATGGAGACTGCGCGTGAAAATTCGCACTATATGCCTGGATACCCTTTTCCAGAATCATTGCATCCTATTGCTGACATGGAAAAAGCAGTCAAAGGAGCAGGTGTCGTCTTAATAGCTGTTCCTTCAGCTGGTTTTCGCAATATCCTTAACTTATTAAAACCATTACTGCATCATAAAGCCCATGTTATTTCAGTAACTAAAGGATTGGATCTTGAAACCGGCCAATTACTTCATGATGTAGCGCAAGACATTCTTGGAACTGAGCATGCTTATGCTGTTTTATCGGGACCATCATTTGCCAAAGAAGTCGCAGCTGGGCTACCTACTGCTGTGGTTGTTGCCACACAAGATAAACACTTTTCAAAAGACTTAATTGAACGCTTTAATAGTCAAATATTCCGCATTTATTTCAGCACAGATTTGAT
>JANWKO010000252.1 GCA_025451335.1 Gammaproteobacteria bacterium | reverse complement strand
TGGAAAACGATAAATCAATTCGCCGGTTTTAAAATCCATAACATCAGGTACTTTGGTAAATTCTAATCCTTTTCCTGTTAAAACATCATAGGTTAAAGACTGATTTATTATAGCAGTATGGTTTAATGCTTTTTTGGGGTCTATATGTTTTCGAGCATGAGAAAAACTATTATGCGTTCCTGGGAAAGGCATAATTACTGATCTTTGAAAGTATTGTTCAGAACCTTTAGAAACTAGTTTGTTGAAAAAATTACGCAAGCCTCCTAAAAAACTTCGTCCTGTTGCAGTTGACTGTTCACTCAAATAAAATCGACCTTCATTGATGCTGACTGGAGCAAGAGTGAGTTCGACATTTGGTGATATTTCTCTACAATTCACCTCTCTACTAAGTCCTGCAAAAGAAATTTTTCTATTATGAAAGAAATGCTTTTCTTTCTTAAATAATCCTCTGCTCGGTTCATCGGTTTTGGATATTAAGATTGTGGTGGGTAAGGTGGGATTATTTTTTGTCACTAGGGATTCGTGATATAAAATATGACTAAGTTGATGGATTACATCAACTCCACGGCTATTTGAAAATGTAGCTATAGCCTCTACGTCTGGGTTTTCCATAAAAACTTCCCTGCAAGCATCGTACCCTAACCATCCAAGTTGATCACAATCACGACCCGTATAATATTTATTAGAACCATCAATAAGTACGCGAGGGGAAGTGCAACAATCATGAAATTGTTTGACGTTAGTGAATTTAATCTCATCTGATGCTTCAGGGGAAACAAACTCTAATGTTCCCATAGCGAAAACACCAAGTACTTTAGGCTTTTTATCTTTTGGTGCTTCCTTAATCTCTTCTTGATTTTCTTCTTTCTTTTGAAAACCTAATTCACGCGTAATTGTAAAGATTGTTGAACGTGCCGCAAATAATATTTTTCTTTTGTCGTCATTACTAATTTGGTTTGATGGGAGAGCTTCAATTTCTTTAATAAATTTTTTTGCAAATAGAAGCTCAATTGCAAAATATAATTTTTTTCTTCTAATATGGGGATCCAAATGTTCAGCAAGAATTTCTCCAACAATTTCGTCATAGTCTTTTTTCAAATCTTCGTATTGATCCTTAATGGGTTTTGCTAATTGTTGTATAGCCTTCGAAGTTGGAATATTTTTTTCTATATTATTACTAACTTTGTCTTCCAAATCACCAAGATCACTTACTCTGACATAATCTCGGAGTTCAGAAAGTATTGATTTTTTATCATTAGGATCAGCCTTGCGAAGATAATTTCGCATGAGTCTTTGCATAGGAGGTCTCAACAATTGTTCACTATATATATTATAGTATAAAAAACAATCATTACGGATTAATTAACATTGCCATAATTTATTAAGGAAATTTATTTAGATTTTAACGTTTAGTTGTTAAAAATGTAAAATAACATTAAAATCAAACACTTAAATATAAATGCCAAATAATAAATATTAATCAATAAGTTACAAAAATATAATGATTAAAAAGAGAAGCTATAATGTTGTTTTGGAAATAGCATATAAGATTATATAATTGATAAGATAAACAAGTATTTAAGATAAAGGATCCAAATGACTTCAAATGATAAAGGACAAGCGGACCTTATTGCTAAGATCATAGAGTTAGCTAAGATCAATCAAGATATTGATGTGGTTTGGCTTTATGGCTCACGCGCAAAGGGGAACTATGGGAAAGATAGTGACTATGATTTGGCAATTGCTTTTAACACTTTTCCAAAAGATAGTTTGGAACGGCGCTTGCGACCAGAAATATTATCCATTGACTGGGGTAATGCGTTAAGTATTTCTTCCGATATGATTTCAATAGCTGATATTAATTTAATTCCTGTTTCCTTAGCTTGGGAAGTTATTAGTGAAGGCAAATTGATACTAGTTAAAGACCCAATGAGGCAGATTCGGGAAGAATTGCGTATTAGTAGTATGTATGAATTAGATTTGTTATATCACCGGAAAAAATATGCAGCCTAATTATTTAAATTCCATTAAAGAACACATGCAGCAGTGCATTTTCGAATTAGATTCATTATCGAAACTTGCACAAGAACGAAATTTGACGAAAACCGAATATTTTGCAGTAGAACGTTTATTACAAGTTTTAATTGAAGCAGCGATTGGTTTTGCTAAACAATGGAATAAGATTTTGGACAATCCCGTCGCTTCGGATGCTTATCATTCTTTTCAAGTTTTGCAGGATCATAAAATTATTAATAGCGATGAACTAAATTTATGGAAAAAAATAATTGGTTTAAAAAATATTTTAGTTCATGATTACTTAAATGTTAACCGAGAAATAATTGATCAAATTTTAAAGAATAAACAATATTCTTTTATATTTGACTTAGTGAAAAATTATAGCGATTAATTTCTATCCCTTGTATTTGACTTCTAATGAGCTTTTTTCACCAAGAGTTTGTGTGTGATAGGCTTGATTAGGTATTGAAGATTTTTGTCCTAAACACTGTTTGAATAATCCAAAAGTTTCAACAATACATCCTCTAGACATGAATTTAGGCGAAGTATCTGAGGAAGGATGTGAGTGCTTAGACTCAGAATTTAGTTTAAGTTTTTCTGGATAAATTGCAGAAATCGCAGGACTCGGATATCGAGGGCCTATAAAATGACAACTTGAAATGATTTTATCTAATTCTTTGATATCATCAGAAGATAATTTCACAGACAGGGCGCCTATGTTTTCTTCTAAATGCTGAGGTTTAACCGTTGAAGGAATAGGGACAAGGCCTTTTCCGATTTCCCAAGCTAATACCAACTGGGCTAAGGTACATTTTTTTGTTTTTGCAAAGGCTTGTAAAAAAAATTTTGCTTTTAAATTTTCATTTAAACATTTTCCCGAATAACGCGGCAAAAGTTGACGAAAATCAGTTTTTGGTAGAGTAGAAAAATAGCTTGCATCGGCATCTGTAAACAGGCCCCTTCCTAAAGGACTGTAAGCAACAACTAGAATTCCTAGTTCTTTACAAGTTTTAATGACATCATTTTGTTCATCTTCTCGTGACCAAGGAGCATATTCAATTTGTACCGCGCTGATTGGATGAATTTTATGGGCTCGTCTGATTTGATCTGCGGTAACTTCGCATAATCCAATATATTTAATTTTTCCTTCTTTTACTAAATTCTTGAGAGAGATAATGCTATCTTCAAAAGACCTTTCTGGATCAACTCGATGTAAATAATAAAGATCGATATATTCTGTTTTTAAACGTTTCAATGATGCTTGACATGATGCTTTTATGTAAGATTCACTACCATTTAGACATATTCCTTTTTCTTCAAAGGATACACCACATTTTGATGCTATGAACAAATCCTTTCGTTTGTATTTTTTAATTTTCTCACCTAAGGCAATTTCACTTTCATGATCTTTGCCGTAGCATTCCGCTGTATCAAAAAAGGTAACACCTTTGCAGATCGCATGATCAATTATAGAATTATTTTCTCTTGTTAAATGATCACAACCTAATCCAATTTTATTATCACCAAATGGCATGTTTTTATTTAATCCTAGCGGGAGCAAAAATCCAAAAACACTTAATTGTTTTGGATTATCCTAAACTCGGCAGTAGAAACCGTAGCGAGATGGCCTAATGCGTTGAAATTAGGATTATAACGCTCAGAACCTAAATTTGCCAATATCATCCATATGCAAGTGTTTAATTCATCGAATTTAGAGCAATATTCATTCCAAATAAGGATATTATGTTTAATTAAGTATAAAAACTAAGGCAATTTCTAAAAAGATTATCTTGGACAATCTTCCTGCAAACTATGAAGTATGTCTGCTCAATCGATTTAAAAATGGATTTGTGTTTTCACGCTTGCTTTTAAGTTTTGATAAGGTAGGATTGCTGACAGGACCAAAAATAATAATTTTTTACGAAAGGATAAAATATGTTCAGTTCAACACAGGAATTAAAAAGAACTACTCCTAAAGAATTTCGTTTAAGTGATTACAAAGCACCCGAATATTTTACCACGCATGTTGACTTAAGCATTGATTTAACAAAAAAACCTCTGATTGTTAAGTCGCGCTTAACTGTGAAACCAAATTTCGAATGTAAAGATCGTTCGTCACATTTTTTATTAGATGGTGAGAAATTAAAATTAAAATCCATATCAATTAATGGATCTGAATTGGAAGATGAAGATTATTTTATGACAGATAAAGCTTTACTTATTTTTCAAATTCCTAAAGATAAAGAATTTACCATTGAATCAGAAGTTGAAATCGAAGAAAGCCAAGATTTATTTGGACTTTATAAAACGCAAGGAATTTATCTAGTCAAAGCAGAAACAGAAGGTTTGCGTAAAGTCCATTTTTGTCAAGATCGACCTGACGTATTAGCAACTTATACAACAACTATCATTGCAGATGAAAAACAATATCCGATTTTATTATCCAATGGTGAAATGAAAAATTCCAAATCAAGCGATGGAATCCTAACTGTAACTTGGGAAGATAATGTCCCAAAGCCAAGTTATTTGTTTGCCTTAGTAGCAGGCGAATTGCAACAAATCAAAGATGTTTTTAAACGCAAATCAGGTAAAGATTTACCTATTGAATTTTATGTAAAAAAGGCAGCCGCAGATAAATGTAGTTTTGCAATGGAAGTGTTGAAAAAGGCTATGAGTTGGGAAGAAAAAACCTATGGATTAGAGTGTGAACTTCCGCGGCATATGGTTGCAGGAATTGATAAATACGCTTCAGGAGCATCTGAGCCTTTAGGATTAAATTTGTTTAACACGGAATATTTACTTGCAACACCTGCTATGAAAAATGATGATGGTTTTTTAACTGTTGCAGAAGTGGTTTCACATGAGTTTTTTCATTATCGATCCGGTGATCGTGCCACCATTCGAGATTGGTATAATTTAGTATTAAAGGAAGGGTTGACGACTTTTCGCGAGCAAGAATTTGCAGAGGAAACTTTTGGACAGGATTTGATGCGCATTCGTTCTGTAAAATATGCGCGTAGAGTTGCAGAAGATTCCAAGCCAGCTCGCCCTGATTCTTATATTAATGTCAGAAATCTTTATACTGCATCGGCTTATGAAAAAGGGGCAGAAATTTTTCGTATGATGCGCACAGTGTTGGGAAAAGAAGTATTTCATCAAGCCATTGCAAAATTCTTTAATGATTATGATGGAAAAGCAGCGACAATTGAAGATTTAATTCAATCTTTAACAAAGACGACAGGCAAGGATTTAACGCAGTTTTTACTATGGTTTACTCAATCAGGAATGCCAATACTTGAAGTTAAAGACGAATATAATTCAGAGACACAAACTTATACTTTACAAGTAAAACAGTCATCTTCTGATAAAAATTATAAACCTTTACCAATTCCATTAATAATTGGCTTATTAGATGAAAAAGGCCAGGAAATGGAATTACAGTTAAAGGATGCAAAAGATTCGTCTAAGGAAAAAACCTTAATTGCTGATAAAGAATATCAAGAATTTCAATTCACAGGATTGACATCGCGTCCTATCCCTTCATTATTACGTGATTTTTCTGCTTATGTGCAATTGAATTATGACTATGGCGATTTTAATTTACCATTTTTAATGGTGTTTGACTCAAATGTTTTTAATCGCTGGGATGCTGCGCAAAAATGTATTGCAAAGATTTTTATTGATAGTTATTCATCTAGAAGTCTCAAGAGCGATAGTAAAGAAAAACGTATCGCTACCTCTGTGAACCAAATTTATTTTCTAGACTATATCAAAACATTGCGAATATTATTGAAGGATGATTCTATTAATCCATGGATACTTTCTGATTTATTAACATTGCCTTCAGAAAGAGAGCTGGCTAGTTTAATTAGTAATCCAGACTTGCAAGCTGTGCATGCGACTCGTGAATTTATATTGAATAAAATTGCGGATCAATTAGCACCAGACTTTAAAACTAAATATGATTCTTTACTAAAAAACATTGCAGAATCAATTCAAAAGCCACTTTTTAAAGATTTTGACATGAGAATGGCAGAAAAGCGTGCATTAAGAAATACTTGTTTAAAGTATTTAGCCAGAAGTGATAAAGATAATATTGTAAAAAAATCTTTTGCACTATTGCAATCTTCGTTACAAACGAATATGACGGATACCATAACTGCAATTGATATATTATCAAATTTCGATTGTCCTGAACGTGCAAAAGCTCTTGATCTATATTATCAGCAGTGGGAAAAAGATGATAATGCAATCAATTATTGGTTTAGAGTCCAAGCTTCTTCAAACTCAAGCTCAACAGTTAAAAATGTTAGAGAATTACTGGGACATAAAGCTTTTGATATAACCAATCCTAATAAAGTCTATGCATAATTAGGTCCATTTTCTTCTAATCTTTATGGGTTTCACTTAGCAACAGGTGAGGGATATAAATTACTTGCTGATGTAATTATCCAGTTAGACACAATTAATCCACAAACAGCATCCCGATTAGTTGCAAATTTTGCAAACTGGGATAGTTTTGACGATAATCGACAAGAGTTGATGCATGCGCAATTGTTGCGTATTTCTGAAAATTCAAAATCGAGTAATGTGAAAGAAATTATCAAGCCTTACTTAGAAAAACCGTATAAACCTAAAGTTGAAAAATCAGATACTTCGCTTGTTTTAAAGTGGATGCAAAAAGATGATAGGTCGGAAGCTGTTTCTCAACATTCTTCTGTATCTTTATCACTTCGAAAAACTATTAAAGAAGATCACGGCAGTTGAAGCGTGCTTTTATGTTCTATGGGGGTTGTGTATAGCAATAATTCTGTTAAGATCCCCATTTAGACATAAAAATACAAAATTGAGGGGTTTATGTTCAGTTCTTCTCCATCCGCAGAAACCAAAACCATAGGTGAATTTACTATTGATGAACAGAAAACTAGACTTTCTGAAGTCAGAACCGTTCGGGATGATTATAATACATCTTATTGTATAAAAAGTTTTCCTAAAACGAGCACGTCAGAATTCAAAGCTCATATGAGAGACGTGACGCGTTTGTGTGAGACTCCACATCCAAGTGTGCTACGGGTTATTGGCAAGGTAAAAGATGGAGACGCGTGGGCTATTCAATATGAACATTTTTATACCAATTTAAAAGATTTCGTTACCCAACGTCGCGAACAAAAAAAGCATTTGACTGCAGCAGAAGCACTATGGGTTTTTCGACAACTTATGGCAGGCCTCGCTGTTTGGTATAGTCCAAAAATAGCGCATGGAACAATTTGTCCTGAGAATATTCTCATTGCTCGCAATGGCCAAAACCAATTATTTTTTAAAATTGGAAAAGTTCGAGAGGAAGATTTGATATCAACAGCTAAACCTGATCAACGCGAGGATATGTTTGATTTGGGAATGGCTTTTTACCAAATTTTGACTTTGGATACCAGCAAAGATGTAACGCAAATTCGAGCTGAGCTAGAAAATAACGAAAGTCCAGTACGCAAACGCTATAGTCAAATAGGGTCAGCCCTCGATTTACTGCTGCAAATGCTGGAGCCAAATCCTGCGCAACGGCCTGTACCAAAAAATGCCCAAATCGCTTTGGCTGCAATTGATTTAAGAGATTTTGAAGGTACGAATTCTGACCCTGATGCATGCATTGTGCCTGCAGGTTCAGGTGATGCCATTGTCAAAACAGCACAACAAGGCCAACGAGAATCGCAATTTCAACTTTCACTATTACTGCGTGAACGTGGACATTTTGCTCAATGCGTTGCTTGGGCTCAAAAAGCAGCTGAACAAGGTCATACAGGTGCACAAGCGTTGGTAGGACATGCTCTGCTCACGGGAGAAGGTTGTTCTCGAGATCTTGACAAGGCGAAACAATGGTTGGAGAAGGCGATAGATGGATCCCAATTAGAATTTCGCGCTAAAGCGCAAGAAGATTATGCTGCTTTACTATTCGAACAAGGCGAATATAAAGAAGTAGCTACAATGGCAGAACAAAAGAGGAGTTTACGTCCTGAAACACTGGCAGATTTAGGATTTGTTCTTTGCTCAGGAAATTATGGGGTTCCGAAGGATGAAAAAATCGGAACGTCATATATCAAACAAGCGGCAGAGCAAGGATGTGCCGCTGCAAAATTATATTCAGGATTAATGGATTTTAATGCAGGACAGGTTGACTTGCATATGCGTGAAGGAGATGGACGCTCTGTGCTTGCGGAAACATTTTCTATTCTTCCTGGCAAGTTGAAACATTCTTTTGAATTTAAGGAAAGCAAAAAAATTAATAGCAATACAATCCAAAGTAAATGGAATGGAAAAGATGTCATATTTAAATCTATATCATCTGATGGAAGCATGCGTGATAAACTGCAAGACGTTGTGCGGCTTTCCTTGCACTATCCTCAGCATCCTAACTTGTTACCGATTGATGGTTTCAGCGGCAACTTAAAAATTGATAATGATACGTATCCTATCGTTGCAGTGTCCCCCGCATTGAAGCAAGGGTCAATGATTGATTTTTTCAAAAAGCCTGAAAATCAAGGTAAAGCAAAACAATTTTTATTACCTTGGGCTTTACAAATTGCTTCGGCACTGGAAACATTGCATCTTCGAGATATTACGCATGGCGATATCTCTGCAAGTTCTATCTTAATTAATGATCAACAGCAAGTCGTGCTTGGGTTTGATTCTCTGCGTTACAACAACGAGTCTGTCGAAGCAAAAGCAGCGGATATCCGCCGTGATAAAAATGGAAAATTGAATTGCCATTTACCGCCTGAAAGCAAAAACATTCATGGTGGCAAAAATGTCTATAATTTTAATGCTGACATTTTCGCATTTGGATTAACGTTGTTTGAGATAGCGACGGAAGGCAATAATACCCTGTATAATTGGTCTAAGGATTATAATAATCAAGATATCATGCATTATCTTGCCAAACCTGAATTTCAATCAGATATTGAAGAAAAAGTTTCTACTTGTTCTCTCTTACCAGACGAATTAAAACAACTGATATTAAAGTGTATACAACGCGATCCTGCCAAACAACCAACCGCCACTCAACTGGTGGATGCATTGGCAAAGTTAAATCATGTCAAAGCGGTCCATGCGCAGCGAAATGAGTCTGAGATACCGCCGGAACAGATTTATAAAAAAGCCATGGCAGCGAAGGATCATAATCCCAATTTTGCCTTGGCCTTATTACGTGATGCGGCAGCCTGCGGACATCAAGCGGCACAGCTGGAAGCGGCTGAAATGCTTTATTTAGGTGAGCAAGTTTCTCGTGATACAAGTGCAGCCATTCGTTATTGTGTCATGGCGGCAGGTACTAATAACGACCAGATCTATAAAATGGCTATAGAAATGTTGGGTAAAAAACCAAAGCTGACCTTATTGGCTTTCGAATTACTTGACAGTATAGCAAAGGATAAACATGAGGAAGCAAAGCAAGCGTTAAGTAGCAAAGAACGATTTACAGAGTTCTGTACGCTGGTTGCTAAAACTACCGCTTGTGATCAAGACGAATTGTTTTTCAGGATAATCAGAACAATTGGGGAAATTAAACCTGATTTTGCTTTAGCGTTACTTTTGTCTAGAGCAGAGTCTAAACATGCAAGAGCCATACAAGAATCAGTCGAATGGCTTTGGAATAGTCACAAGCTCAATAGTGAAAATAAGCTAGAAGCGATCAAGCTCTACGCGTTATTTGTAGAAGGGGATCCAACTAAACAAGCACGATTACAGCAAATGCAACAGCAATATGAAGCCGAGATAAAGCCATTAATACCTGCACCAACTGCATCTGCTGTTTCGACTATCACATCAAGTACGCCGCCAATGCCACCTGCAGAATATTTGCGTTTAGCTTTCCAGCATTTCTTTGGTTTGGATGTCTTGCGTAATCTTGAGTTAAGTCGGGATTTTTTGGTTAAAGCCTCAGAAGGTCCGACAACTGATCCGAATGCCCAGTTGGCACGAGGTATTCTCTCTTTATCAACCAATCCACTGGATGAGAAGAGCCCGCTTCGTTTCTTCGTACCGGGTGATGATTTCCAACCACCATTTGTCGAATTAAACCCGACTGTTTATCGTGCGCAAGGTCGGGCATTTCGTTGTTCAATTGCGGGGCGTATTGGTGTTTTGCTGACTTTATCAAAACAATGTGAAAGTGCGGATTTACTCAAGCGATGTGCCCATTCGCATCCCAATGTGATTGGACCTATAGGTATAACAGGAGGTATTAGAGTTTTAAGTTCAACCGGTGCTAGAGATACATTATCTACCGCGCTTCTTTATGCACCTGTAGAAGCAGCGCTAGCCAACCGTTCAATGATTGCAGATCCCACGACAGCTATTTCGCGATTGCTTCCATTCTTAGTTGGTATATCTCAAGGACTAGAGCATTTGCATCGTAGTCATGTGATTCATGGGAATGTCTCATTGGACTATATGTTGGTAGGGAAAGATCGTTTAGGTTTGATTGCAGTCTCACCACCCGGTAATTTTCGTGCCACTGCGCCTGAGAGCTTAGAATCAAATAAGTTTTCGTCAGCATCTGATGTTTTTCACTTTGGGCTGATGATAGCTGATATGCTGACAGGAGGATCTTACGAAAATGCTTGGATGCCTTTATCAGGCGAAGTCGATCCTAGGACGCGTTTAAACAGATTACGTGCATCGGCAAGTTGTAACTATGCTGATATAAGAGAACGAATTCCGCAATGGGTTCCTGCGCCATTAGTTGATATTATGATGCGATGTTTACGTACCGATCCCAGCCAACGACCAGCCATGGATGCGATAATGACGGAACTACAGACCTTGCGATCAACGTGGGCTCACGCAGCGGCTCAAGCTGTTGGGCCAAGACCGGCACAATTTTGGATGCACACAAGCCATATTTGCCTCGAGTTAACAGCTGACGATACTTGGTTGCGTGTGGGAGGTTTGTTCGAATGTCTTTACGGACCTCGCATTCGCGACCGTATGCAACAAAATTATAACCCCAATACCAATCGTAGCAAAACTATTCAAGGTAAGCAGACCCCTGGCGTTATGCACAGCAAATCCTATGGTACCACCACCGGTCCATCGTCTATCTTGGCTTATCCTAATTTAGCGGAAAAGACTCGAAAGATCATTGAGTACAAGTCCCGATTTTTCTCACAAACAATTCTCTCTTCATGGGATGGCAGCGAAGTCCTGCCTCGCGGTGATCGACATTTTCCAAGTTGGAAGAGAGGTGCGATGCTTTTAGACGACAAAAAATTGAATGCCTATGTTGATCGGCTAGATAACCCACCTCAGTATCAGCGCGAACATCATTGGTGTACGGGCGAAGCAGATAAGTGCCACTGTGAAAAAGAAGCGCGGCCCAAAAATCCAGGTCTTCTGAATAATATGCCAACTGATTTGCTCCGTCACATGATGTCTTTTAATGAAATGAAAGATTATGGTGCATTGGCGCCTGTGAGTAAAATCACAGGGCAGACAAGTGAAGAAAACATGTTGTATTGGCGTAATCTGATTAAGGAACACGGTAATCAAGGACAAGCCTATTTTCCACTAGAAAGCTTGAAGGATAAATCTAAAGAAAAAGAAACAAAACAAGATAAACATAGTTTTGATCCCATGATTCGTCGTTGGGCCAAAATTATCGCAACGCAGCAGCTTTACACTCGTGGGTATACAGATCTCCAACTTGAGCTATCGGACATTCAGCATATACCTGATATAACTCGAGAAGAACGTGCGAAACTCAGGACTGATGCAGAAGAAAAATTTAAAAACAAAAAAAATGCCTGTCCTTGTTGTGATGATCACAAGCCCGTTGAATATAGCAAATATTTAAACGACCAACGCACGAAAGCGGTGGGAGGTGTTTTCATGGCATGCTCCGATTGTTTAACTCATAAAGTTTGGACTTCGGATGAAGCAAGGCTGCTTTGGGGTTTTACTGATAGGCAATTAGAGAAAATCCCTTTTTGGCGTTTTAGTACTTCTAATCGTTTTTTAACGGAAGATTTACTTGAATTTCGTAGGTTGAAACTGATGAAGAAACGCATAGCAAATCCCAAAGATCAAAAGGAAGTTGAACTTGATGTTACTAAACGTTTTAAGAAGATTCATCCTAATCTTTGGAACCGTTATCCCGACTTGCCTGAAGAAATTAGAAATGAATTAGTTGGGGTAGAACCAAAGCATCCGGCATTATTAAGGCCACAGTCTACAGCGAAAGCAGATAATTCTGCTGAAATAGTTAATGCTCAGTCAAGCGCCGCGCCGAAGCTGGACAACCTTGATGGCGTAGCTGATGCTCAGTCAAGCCCTCCGCGTGCGCAAATTCCTGCCGTTGATTTAACGAGAATAGAGGAAACTAAAGCAATTGCAGTAAGTTCTGCAGCTATGACGACGTTGCCACCTACTGTGTCTATCGCTGAATCCAAGGTTCCTACGGTTGCAGTTACTGAAACATTTCCAGGGGTTACAAGTGAAACGGGTGTTAAAGATGAGTCAACTCTAGCAACAAAGGATAAGTATTTACTTTTCTATAAAAAAGAACCACCAAAAGCAGCTAAAAGTCGTGCTAGAGATCTGGAACTTGCGGCGAATCGGGAAAGTATGAATAAACCATTTTGTTAAAAATGGATTTGCGGGCTCTTATACGCATTTGCATTATCATCTATTAACAATAAATGTAAATTAATCATAATGTTATAATAATTTTTTAAATCAAATCAAAAGATATTTCAAAATTGTAAGCATACATTTTGTTACTTACTGCAAAAAAACAGACTACTATTTTTATAGTCTAATGAAAAAAAGAGACGTCTGTTTTATTGATGTTGATTCTTTTTTGATATAAAATCAAGCTCAAATACTGACATTAGTGAGAATATAGTAATGGAAAGACATCTACTATCCTTTTTAAAGACATGGTTAAACTCTATCGATCGAAAGCCGTTGGTCATTCGCGGTGCCCGACAAGTTGGCAAGACTTGGCTGGTCAGACATTTTGCTAAATTAAACGAGAAGCAATTGATTGAAGTTAATTTCGAAAAAGATTCACGTTATCTATCTTTATTTGAATCAAATGATCCGCAACAAATTTTATTAAATTTGAGTGGCATCGTTCATCACGATATCGCGATACATAATTCAATCTTATTTTTGGATGAAATCCAAGCGGTCCCTCATTTACTTGCAAAACTGCGCTGGTTTGCGGAAGATATGCCTGAATTACCTGTGATTGCTGCAGGTTCATTATTAGAATTTGTCCTAGCCGAACATTCGTTTAGTATGCCGGTGGGGCGCATCAGCTATGCACACTTAGAACCTTTAACGTTCGATGAATTTTTATGGGCCCATCATCGTAAGAATCTTCATGAATTTTTAAAAAATTATAACTTTAATTCTAGCATACCAACAATTATTCATGAGCAACTCTCCGCATTATTTCGAGAATATATATTAGTAGGTGGAATGCCGGCTGCTGTCTCTAGTTGGACAATAGAGCGTTCACTCACAAAAATAAACCAAATCCATCATGATATATTAGCAACATATCGCGATGATTTTGCTAAATACAAAGGTCGAATTGAAATCGAAAAACTAGAAGAAGTCATGATGGCAGTTCCTAAAATGTTAGGCGAAAAATTTAAATATAGCCAGGTAAATCCACTGATACAAGCTAATACCATCAAACATATCGTAAATTTATTAGGTAAAGCCAGAATTTGCCACACAGTACAAGCGTGTGCGGCAAACGGTCTACCACTTGCAGCTGAAGTAAGACATAAGTATTTTAAAGAAATTTATTTGGATGTAGGTTTATGTAGTGCGGCTTTGGGTTTGAGTCTTAATCAAATAAATGCGGCCAAGGATATCAATTTTATTAACAATGGAGGTCTTGCAGAACAAGTTGCAGGACAATTGTTAAGAACACTCAATCCACCTTATATTGAACCCGCATTATTTTATTGGTTGCGCGAAGAAAAAGGTTCTAACGCAGAAATCGATTACATTATGCAATGCGGGAGTCATATTATCCCGATCGAAGTAAAATCTGGAAGTACCGGCAGTTTAAAGTCATTACATTTATTTATGGGATTAAAAAAATTATCATTCGCTGTTCGGATAAATTCTGATTTGCCTAGTAAAACAAGTGTTCGTGTAAAAGAACGTTTGGCGAATGCTTTTATAGAATATCAATTGTTATCAATTCCATTCTATTTGATTGGTCAGTTAATTAGATTGGTCGCCATTTGATTTAACCTTATGAATCTATATTTTTGGTGAGTGGGTTCTATCTAAAAATCCGGGTTGCATTTGTCTTTTTAGCTCTGGCTTTGCAAAATGAAATCGCACTGGATTATAAGTTGGTTTTAATGGCTCACTTTTTTGTTCTATTTTTTTTACTTCTTGCTTTTCTCCACTAACAGTAAAGGTTAGCTTTTTGGGTTTAAAATGATTTTTTGAAGCCATTCCATTTAATTCAACATGAGCCAAGCTAGGCATTCGCGAACATTTGTGATCCACTGTGGGCATAACAGCCTTTTGCTCTAATTCAGCAGAAATAAATAGTTCTAAATTCAATCGCAACTCACCTAAGCTTCTCATTTTATTTGTTGCAAGATAATATTTTTGTGCTGCATCAAAAATTTTATCACCATTTGTTTCTAGATTTTTATGCTGTTGAAGTCTGGCTCGTCTAATAAGATTGTTAATTCTAAATTCTTCTGAAGGATCGATATCTCGAAAATCATGATTTCGCAATAATTCGTGCAAAATATAATCCAATTCTTGCATATGAAAATTATTATATAGTTCAGGATGTAAATAACTAATGATTAGTTCTTTTATTATGACATAACGTAGATCTTTATTTCCATTTGGCATTTTATTAATAGTATCTGCATGGCGAAAAATTTTATCAAGATAAACTTTATTTGTGTCAAATACAATCTTCGTTCTTTCATTGAATTGTAATTTATTTTTTATTTTAAGATGATCGCATAGCAAATTTCCATGTGTATTTCTTTCTTGTTGTATTGTTTTCATATCACATTGGATATTAATATATGTATCAATTTGATTGGAAATTAATTCCGATTTGATAGGATTAACATCAAGAATTTTCAATATTTCCATAATACTATTTTTTGATTGGGTTAATTTAGCTTTATTCGGTGGAATATTTTTGTAGGGGTGTGTCACGCCTTTGATAATGACATCTGATGTGAGATGTTGTTTCAAATAAATTTTAACATCATCACGCTTTAATAGATTTTGATAATCTGACATATGAGTTAATATATACAGAGGCGTGGGGTATGGGCTTGAAAAACTTCCACATGGTATAAAATGGGTATTGAAATCGAATAATTTTAAAATAGCTTTTCCTATTTGATCGCCAGACATTAATGTTGGATAAGGTAATAAACAGGATATAGCATGTTCAATTCTCAGTGTATCACGAATTCTATCTTTATTGATTATTGTACCATTTTCTCCAAAACCATAAACAGGGTCTCTATAATCAGGAATTTCTCTATATAGGTATTCTCTTAAATGCTTGCCACCAATATGCACGTTACCACCGCCAACGGCAGGAACTGGAACTTTTAGCCCTTCTAGAATTGTGTCCTCATTTATTTTGGAATGTTTGGGGATGTGACCATTATTCTTTACAATATCAAGAATTTCTTGTTTAATTGGAATCAGTGATTCCGGATTTAAAGGATTGGGAATTTTGCATTCTTTTATTTCAATATCCTTGACTTCAACTCCAGTAGACGTGATAACGGAATAAGTAAGCTTATTATTAACTATTTTGAGATATATGTTACCTTTTTCAGATTTCACTTCTTTCGAAATCAAGCGTAATTGAAATTCATTTTTTCGTATGTTTTCATTCTTTATGTGTTCTATATTTTCTTTAGAATAATAATCTCGGCAAGCTAATCTTCCTACATAATGTCTTCTCATAAATTTTTCTAATTGTAATAGTTTATCGCAATTATAAGTAATTTGAGAAGCTTCTAAATCCATTCTAGTTAATGAATCTAAAATTGGCTTAACTTTTTCTTCATTTTTATTTTTAAATTCTAATGCAATTTTATTAGCGATTTGAGAATATAATGTTGTTGGATTGTAATGATCTAATTTATTTTTTAACAATTCCTTAACTTTAATTATTTCTGTTTTTAAATTTTCATCGCTTAATGTGTTTCTTGTTTTTTTACGCGTTGCAATTTGTTTTTGTACCAGTTCGGTCGAATTTAAATAGATAAGCCTGGAACAAAATCGCATCGTTTTATCTTGTAGCTCTTGTCCGGATTTCGAAGCAATCTTTGACCCAATTTTTTCAGAAGCTTTAGTTAATGCTTCAGCGCCGATTTCTTTCATGCCTTCTACAACAACGCCTATTAATATTAAATCTTGCATTGTTGTATTGGTTGCAGTTAAACCATTATCAATAATTGTTTTAATCACTTCTAAGGCTATTGCACCATTTAATATTGTTAAAGCCATTTTTGCAACACCTAGTATTAACTCATTTCGCGCTTTTATTTGCTGTTTGTCTTGACTAATTTTTTCATTAATTATACGTGCAATTTCAAACATGCTACTGGTGATATGTATATAACCGATTGCTGAATGTTCTTCTATCCAATCAAATTCTTTTTGGCTTTCCGGAACAAGATCTTTTGTGCTTAAATCCGCTTGAATATCTTCTAAACGAACATGTTTGTCAAAATCTTCATTGAGCTTCCATTCTATATATTTTGCATAAGCATTTTGAATAATTTTTAATACGTTTACTATTTGTGAATTATTTTTATATTGTATAGATGCTTCATTCAGAAAACTGGATAGTTCGCCAAAGGTTTCAAATTGGTGGGGTAATTCGCCAAATAATCCTGAAATATATTTGAAAGAGTCTTTGTCATACGATGGATCGCATTTTCGCGCTACTTTATACAAGAATTGTAGTTTTTTTGAACTATCGTATGGTGATAAAACAATTGATTTTTGTTCCTTGATTTCTTTTTCTTCTTTTTCCATAGTTGTTAATAATTTGTGCAAAGCCATTGACTTAACCCCTCGTTTATAGTCATGTGCGAGGTGCTAATAATAAATCAATTATTGATTATAAACAATACTGAATCTATTAAATAGTTTAATTATAAACAAGCTATTCACAGATATTGATCACAATTTAACCCTATCAAACGTCTCATTAACTCTAACCCGCCGAATCTAGATTGTTAAAAAATATCTGAGGTATGGGGGTCATTTTTGACCGCGATTTTAGTCAACCTGCAATGCCAAATTACGACATTTCGGCCCTAATGGCTCGCTTAGTTTTAGTCATCTTTATCCTTTGGGCCATGCGGTGTGAGTACTTTAGAAGAACTACTTGGTTCCTCAGTTGCCTCTTGAGGTGTTTGTCCTGGAAATAGCGCATATGTATGAGTTGCTCTAACTTTGGATGATTCTCCAAAAGCAGCTTCCCATCTAGCAACATCTAATTTCAGATATTTTGGATCATATATAATTATTTTGTTTGGATCATTATCAGGGCAAATTCCTATACCTGCTCGTGTTGGAATGATCCTTCCAAAAGGTATACCATCATACTTTATAAATCCATCACGTGAAGGATTATAGAGTGTTAAAATTGGATTTTCAGTTGATCCAGAAAAAAATGCAAAATTACCATCAGGTAATTGCGACGCACTGATAATTGCCCCGTGATATTTGCCAAGCGGTTTTATACTTTCAAGATTGGCTATTCTAGAATCTGTTTTTTCTAATACAAATAAGAAAGTATTTTTTTCAGGAGTTGTTTTTAAGGTTACAAAATTAGGATTATCTTTTTTATTTGGCAACATCCAAACTTTTCTTAATTTATCGACACCGAAATCAAACTTTTGGCGACCTTCATCTGAAGTATAAAGAAAAAGATGTTCTTTAGGCTTTCCATATTTAACAAATAGAAAATCATCTTGTTTGGAATCTACAACAGCTAAACAATTACTTTTGGGCGAGCCACTTAGAGAAAATAATTTGCTTGTTTTAGTTTGAATAGTTTGGCTTATGCCCGTCTTAGGATCAAAAACAACATGATGATAATAATTTGCTGAGGGTCGAACCTGATGTTGTTCTTGTTTTTCATTTCTTGCAATAGCAGTTAGTTTTGCTCCAAAAGGCGCTACTTGTATAGGTGTATTAGTATCAATAGTTATATTTTCGGAAAAGAGAGAATATGGACCTTTTATTTGCTTTTCTTCGGGTGGTTGATAAACACTCACTTTTCCATCTGTTGTCACGACTGCAAATTGACCTAGTTGATCATGAGCTAAAGGAACAATTTGGCTCACGTTACCAGAACATTTAATTTCTATTTTATCTTTTAAATCAGGTAACTTGAGGAGAGTTACAACAGTTGGATTTTCATGGTTAGGCGTTGCTAGCCAATTCCCATCACCAACAGCAACACTATTTTGTAACGAAGCTGAGTATTTAATTTCTTGAGGTTTAGGTTCCTTAAATTCACTCGCTGTCATAAAAGATCCTCGTTTTTTAAAGTATATAATTATTATATCACTTTAATTTAATACATTGATTTTATTAAAGTCCTCTTATATATCGAATTAACATTGCCGGTTTAAGGCCGCCACTATTATTTACTATTTTTGATTCTGGGGAAAAAAAGCTTTGTTGAAAATTACGTGCTAGTGAAAAATTTTCTCCTCATTATTTGCACTAATTGATTTAATAAAATTTCTTAGAGGTCAAAGACCGCAAAAACCTAGTTAAAATCTTGGTAAATTAGATATTTTTTACGAATTTTTTTAAATTCACTCAGCTTAGGTTCCCAGCTTGCTCTGATCTTTGATTCACT
>JANWKO010000251.1 GCA_025451335.1 Gammaproteobacteria bacterium | reverse complement strand
TCTCATATATACTGGAAGATATTTGCTATAATAATGTAAAGACTGGTCTAATTCATTGACTTAAGGTGAATCGCATATGGCAGCCTCGGGATCAGGTGGCAAGTTCAAAACAGATTATCACCCATTAAAGATCTTAGCTAATGTTGGTTATATGGAAAATGATCAAGAATTACGACAGAAGATTCTTGATTTGATTGCACTTTTGGATAAAGAATATACTGTAGATAGCTTGTTTACAATTCAAGATATTATTGTTGAAATAGAATTAAAATTACAAAACAAATTAATTGAATTAGGAAAAGAGCAAAAATCGTCGGCGAAAAAATCACAAAAAAGAGACATATTTGATAAGAAAAGTCAGGATGCTTCAACGCATTATACACCGCCCCTTGCTTCGACCATAAGATTTATGATTCCTATATATAAGGCATTACTCACCGCAAAAAATATCAGAAACGAATTGTTAGGTTTGCTTCAACCAACACCATTTCCATCAAGTGCTCTATCGGAACATGAACAAAAATCGAAGAGAATTTTGGAAAAAAAATTGCAAGTAGTTGAATTTGATTCGGATTGGGAAAAAAGAATACAAATAAAACATAATGAAGTTATTGAAACATTTCTAAGTCGTACACCAGTTGAGCAAACAGTAGATGACAGCATCTATAAAATCATAATAGACAAAATTTTATTTCTGTCGAGTTTGTCTTCGAAAAGCTATGACGATAGACTTGATAAAGAATTAGTAGAGAAAGTTAAACAACTTGGAGTGGAATTATTTAGGCGATTTCAAGAAGAACCTATAAGGCCAAATAATCGTAATTTTTATTATTTGATGTGCCAAACCTACTTATCAGATGCGAATAATGATTTATCGAGAATAATGTTTGACTTGCGTAATTTTTATGTAGAAGGTGGGCGCGACTGGGGAGCTACTCGGACAAAATTGGTAGAACGACTTGAAAATCATATAAATGAAAATCAAATAACACATCCTTCAAAAGTAGTTAAATTAACGCGCCATTTTCAGCGAGAATAAATTAATTTTTTATCCTTTCAAAAATCTTTTTATTACATTAACGATATTCGCCTCGCTAATTTGATGTTATTCAACAGGTTGTCCTTTAACATTTTTATGTGAGCTAAAAATTTATGATGGAGAAAGCAGTTTCGAAAATTGATAAACGATATAACCAAGAAAATAACGGTTCATCACTTGTTGTTTCAAGCAATAACTGAACGGTCAGGCCTGTGGATTTATTGCTCACGTGGAAATAGGTCGATGTCGATTCTTGATCGATAAATAGATATACTTACCAGCGCGATAATGCATGCATCTAAACTTCCAAAAACATGTACAATTGTCTGTGAATGAATTTTAAAAATATAAATTGGTTAAAGGTTATTAATATGTCAAGTCCTCGTGAATTTACTCCCGCTCAATTCAGTCAACAAATCAAGCAATCTGCATTAGAATTAGCAAAATTAGCGGAAACGTTTAGAGAAATAGAATTTCCCTATATGGCAATACCAGAAAATCAGCGTCGTCCTGATGTTTTAGCTGATTTATTTTCTGCATTAATTAAAAACAAAGAGCAAAAAGAAATTGAATCAATTTTTACCAAAAATCCTCCTCCAAAAAAGCAAGCCTTTAGAATTATTACTTCGATTTTTGGTACTACACGAGACGATGAAGAAAAGAAATTTCGAACTGAGCAGAAAGGGACTCCTGAAGATGTCACAAAAGAAAATGTAATAAAACATTTGAATAAAATAAAAGAATTATCTGTTCCACAAAATTTAGCTCAACAATATTATCAAAGACAATTTGAATTTTATTCAGATGAAGTGAAAGAATTAAAGATAACAAGTTCGGCAACAAGAGCTGTTGATAGAGTGATTAACTTTCTAATACCATTAGAAATGTTGACTTGTGGTTCTGTTCATGTCGTTAGGGAAAGATTAATTGATATTTATTCGCGAAATTTATCTTTAACGCAAAATGTAGCTAATGAAATCGTACTTGCGATTTTTGTAGGACGAGATATTTTTGATTCTACCAAAAATGCATTGCATCCGGTTATTTCGGATGTTATTTCTTCAATAGCAGAAAATTACCTTTGTTATTTTAAAGCTATTCAAAAAGATTCATCGCTACTTTTAGAAGATGAGCCTTTCATCGTCACAGCTTCCCCCATTACTTTAGAGAAAATACAAGCCAAAGTTAAAGAAGAGCTAATTCCTGATATTGAACGTGAAGTGCCATCTCCAAGAATGGGTGGATTTTTTTCTAAAACTCCTAAAAAACTTGAAACCGAGGAAATTAGGCCTGTAATTTGGCATACGGAAAGGAATGTTGTTTGATTTAGGCCGGGTCAAATTTAAGTTTCCTATTTTATCATTGATACGGAATTTTAAACGGTTGGTGCAATGACTTTAGTTGGTGAGTAACAGGACAATGCAATATCTTTGGTTAATAATTGCTTTATGTTAGGATCATTTGTTTGCGCAGCTAAACTTAAAGGTGTACAGCCATCCTTAGTTTTAGCATTAACATCAGCGCCTAAGTCGATTGCAAGTTTCAATATGTTATAAATGATTTCAGCATATTTATAATCATTTTCTTTTGATTTAAAAAATCTATTGATAGATGCTTTATTTTTGCTGATTTGAGACATTTGATTAAAACAATTTAAAATGATATGCAAACAATTTCGTCCATGATTGTCAGTCAAATTGATGCCAGCTTTATAAGTTTCAAACATGAATTGAGCTTCATCAAAATGAAATTGTTCAATTTCTTTGGTAAGATAAGTTAATAAAAAAACATGTAATAAAGGCATACCGTCTAGGCCATGTTTTGCTTCTGTTTTCAATTTTTCAAGCATTTCGCTATCAGAAAGTTTCTCAATTTTTTTAGACGAGATAGCATGACTAATTAAACATTCTAATGCTAATCTATTTTGCTTTGCAGCAGCTGCATAAAAAGGACTAATCCCTTTATTATTCACAGCATGGATGTTAGGTTGATGTTGTAATAATGGAAAAAGGGAGGATCTGTAAAAGTCAGCAGGCTGAAGCTGATTACATGCTGCATGCAAGAGAGTATCGCCATTTTTGTCTCTTACTGATAAATCACCCTTAAGTTGTTCAATAATGAGCTCAATAGCTTCTTCATCATTCGCTTTTACGGCAGCAAATAATAATTTTTTGCACTTAGGATCAGTCACATCAAGTGTTTCAAAAGTCAGAGATGGGTTGAATTTAAATTTCGTAGATAATTCTTTGAGTAATCTATTTAAACGATCAATTTCTTTCTGGTTTGCCTGTTGCTGTTTATCGGGAGATAAAAATGTTTTACTCAATAAATAATTAAAGAACTCATTGTTCGGAGCTAAGTCAAGGGCTAATTCACTCTTCAAATTGATAGCATTACAATCCACTTTACATTCTTCAACAAGACATTTGACCATATCAAAATTTTTGTTTTCGACAGCATAGTGTAACGGTGTATTACCTTTATTGTCTTTTGCATTAAAATCAGCATCGGTACGCATCAATTCTCGTAAAACTCCTACGAGGTAATCAATATACAGGCGTTCATTGATGTGCATCATAGATATAGTATGAAGTAGTGTGTGACCATGAGTATTTTTCATATTAATGGCAGGGTAATATTTGAATATCAACCGTTTAAGATAAAATGAATAACCTAAAAGGGATGAGATTAAGTGATTACCTATGGCTAATTGTAATATTGTGCTTTTGTCGGTGAATGTTTCTGCTAATTTGCGAATTTGACTCACAATTTCAGTTTCATTTTCTTTGTTAATATCTGTCAAGGGTTTATATAATGTACTAATATACTGCATCCATTTATAATCACGGGAATGAAAAGCAGCAGATAATAGAAAAATATCTTCTTTAGGTAATTCATAAAGACTTGGATTCGTGATTATGCCTCTTAATTTTTCAAAATATAATTTATTAAAACGTTCTTGATCTGCGCCAAATGAATTAAATATATTAAACTGTCCGGTTGGATCTTCTTTTTTTAAACTATCCAATAACTCAATGAATTTTTCTGTAGTAAGTTGTTCAGCAAGTTCGATGGATTTTTCTTTTGCCAATTCTGTAAGTATTGCGAGGCTAGGTGGGATATAACGTGTTGGTTTGTAAACCCAAGTGGACTTTCGATCTAATAAAAGTATCGCATGTGGATTAAGACCCGATAATGTCATTTTATTTATGGAAGAATTAATATTGTACTCGATACGTAGATTCTTTTTTAAATCAGTAGGAAGTTTAGTGCATATGGTATCTGCTAGTAAATGCAGATTTGTTTCTGGTCCAGCAATAATTTCTATGTCACCAAATTTTGATTCAGGCAACCAATATGTTTTGTCTTGATATTTAATTGTTTTATAATTTTGATTAATATGTACATTAACAGGATTATCTTTAAATGTGGTATCTTGTAAAGATGTGAATAAGATCTTTTCAAGCTCTTTTTCACAAAATCGCAAATATCTATTGATAGAATCATAAGGCGTCAATGGTAATGCATGACCAAAAATCTTTTTATATTGATCCACATCCAATTTAAAATGTTTGGCTATCGTTTCAATTTGCATTTCATCTAGGTTGCCTAATTCATGTAATGAAAATTGCTGTAAGGAACCAGTTAAGAACTCATCTTTTTCTTCTTCAAGTTTTTCAAAACCACTCAACGGGAATAGATAACAAGAAGTTGAAGGTGATTTAATGATACTAAATTGTTTTAAATGTTGTTCAAATGCAACCGGGTCATTGCGAATTGAGCCAAATTCCAAATCATATGCAATATCGTGTTTACCAAGGGGATCATTATTGTGCCCGCCAGGAAATTGATAACCAATAGTGGTATCACCATCGTGCCGTAATGCTAGTAATAACTTCCCAGTTTTATCTTTGTCATCATAAATGGCGACAGCTTTATAGGCAAACCAACTTTTTTTGAATTGACTTAATATCTTATCAAGTGGAAGTTCAAGAAATATATGATTTTGACGAATGATTAACTTGTTATCTAATCCAATACCTTTAAAACATTTAACTACCCAGTCAACGCAGGAAGGTAACGAAGCTTTATTAGCATTCACTTCAATCATTAAATTATCAAATGACCAGTGTACATCAATTTTAAATTTTTCATTCAATATCGGTTCAACTAGTGATAATGGAATAATTTGATTGGATTCTTCTGTCGCTCCCTTGTGTGTAATGGGGTGATGTTTGTAATAGGTTTTCCAATAGGTTTCGTTTTGACAACAGACTAGGAGTACAGAAATGATTTGCTTTAAAAAAACATTTAATAACTGTCCTAAAGAACGATGATGATAATGATAAGCATCATGGTCGGTGATTTCACCTTCTTGTGATGCTTTACCTGTCAAAGGAAGATGGTAATTCAAATGTGAGTAGGTTAATGATATTGCACTATATTTCTGAAAAAATTGCCGCACACCAAGTAAATTTAAAATTCTGGCTGCTTGTGCTTGATGAAACTGAGGCGAATTTCGAGTGATTTTAAACTCAAATTTTAACGCTTTTTCATCCAAAGAACATCGTAAATGGGATTCATCTGGTTCGCCAATACGCAATGCGGATTGATAGAGGTATTTTTTTGTTTTTTGGATTAAAAATTCGTTAATTTTTCCAGCTTGGAATTCACGAGTAAATTGTTTGTTTAAAAAAGGATTGTTCCCAATTACGATAGGAATATCTTCTTTTAAGTCATAAATATTTTTTAAATTTGGGATTTTCTGATTAGGTGAAAAATATAAAAATTTAACCTGTTGTAAATTTATATTTGGTAGTTGGATTTCTATATACTGTGAACTTGTCTTATTATATTGTCCATGGAAATCATCCGACTTTTTACCCAAAGAGGTTGAGTATGCGAGAGATGTCAAAGCTTGATCTGATAATTGTGCTATAAGTGGATAAGCTGATTTATTGAGTTTAATTGATTGATGATAGGCAGGATGGTTGCTGGAAAGTAAATCCAGAGAAGCACCATAATTTGCTGTACATTTATTAAGTAATTCAGGATCAAGAATGGCAAAATTTTCTCCGTAATTAACAACTGGTTCGGCAGGAAGTGGCTGCAGAACAGCATAAATGGGATGGGCTTGTGGTTTAACGACAAAAGCATGCAATTTTTTAGTGGATAAATTAACATAATTTATAATTTCTGCTGTTAATCTTGCAGTGTAATAATCAACACCCGATGCTTGTTGCTTGCTGGTAAAGTCTTTGACTTCTTTTATCACTTGAAAACAATTTAAAAATTCGCAGGTTTTGCTCTCTAAAATTGAAAAATTAAAACTGGTAACTATGGCCATATCTTTTAAAACAAAACGATTTAACTGTTCAGGGGAGGCAATTAGTTTTGTAATTCCATTTCGATACAGTTTATTAACCACGTGCGATTTTTGTTTTTTAATTTCATCAGTAGATATTTCCTTGCTGGCGAGTATGGCATCCCATTCATCATCCTTTTTATCAGTCATAACCGGTTTATGTTCTGGGTTTGAAAGTAATTTTAATGCAGTTAAAGTCGATGTTATTGCATAAATTTTTCCAAAGTTGGATTGCGGATTTTTGATTTCCTTTATACTTTGAATGGTAAAATAATCTCTTACAGCTTGTTTTTTTTTATCGGAACCTTCGACATAGTAGGGTAGTAGTGATTCAACTATTGAAGAAAGATTGTCGCTGCTCGATGATAGAATTTGCTTTGACGTAGATAAAAAGGTTGTTGCAGATTTTCCATCCAAAAAAGAGAATAGTAGATTTGTTATTTTTGGTTGCAAAAGTAGGTCTGGTTTGATTTCAGAAGATTTTGTTTTGGTCTCCATTGGTTCTGATATGATTGCAGGATTTAAAACTGATTTATTGCTATTCTTTTTGTGTTTTCTATTGTATTTGTGTTTTTTGCGCATTTTCACTTTTGCACTCTTTTTCTATATATGTGAGGTTTTTCTTTTTTTAATGTTTGTTTAATTATTATTCTATCATTCATTTAATGATGTAAAGTTAGCAAACATTACATGGCTGAGCAATAAAATAATATCATCACTTGTGAATAATTCTTTTTGTAGATTCTATGTGCATACTTTGAAAATTGCCCAAAACTCAAAGTTGATCAACTTTCAATTTCAAATTGCATTAATTATTTATTTTATTTAACCTATGGCGGTCGTTTCACTGAATTTGTCCTGTTATTTCTCTTATATTGCGACGATCTTGAAGCGTTTTTCAAAAGCAAAAGCTAAACGTACAACAAAAGTACGACTGTATTTTTGCTCAATTTATTTTCGAGTAGCAAAAGGATTTTTATGTCAGAAGCTCGATCTACTTTAAGTCCCCTTGAAGACAATAAGAATTGGTCCTTCCCTGATCAAGACGATGAAAATATTTCTTCTGGTCAATACTCACTTTCTTCTGAGGAAGAATTTAGAAATTGCTTAGAAACAGGGAATTATATCCCTAAAATTACAGGCGGTCCTGATTATTTTCTTAGTGTGGTTAATTTTGATGGAAAGCAACTTGGGTCACCGATTAGCTTATATGCAGAAGGTCCTATTAAAATAATTTCAATATTACCTAAATGTAGATTTGCTTATCATGCTCATTTACCTGATTCGGGTAGTGGCTTTATAAGAATTGAACCTTTATATTCTTATGATCATATGGCCATTTCAGGAGATGAATATAAAACTATTGCTTATTCTCCTAATAAAAATTATTTAGTCGGGATGGATGAAGATGTTTATGGTATGATTTGTAAACTTTTTTTATTAGATGAAAATGGTTCAAAAAAGTCATTAAATTCTTATGTAATTTTATCCAGAAGTAATGGATTAAAAAATTATTTTTGGAATAATCATAATGTTTACATTTTAAATTCTGATAAAATTCTTTTTACAAATGGATCTCAGGCTTTCATCTATGATGTAAAATCGCTAGATGGTTCTCCAGAGCTTGCAAATAAGAGAGAGATTAAACATGTCGGTCCTCTTAGATATGTTTTACATGTTTATGATTTTCCTTGCAATATTATGGCAATTGTTAATTGGAATAAAAAATTATTAATAATAAAAGTAAATGGTAATTACGATAGTTTTATAACATTATTTCAAATTGAAGATTTTAACCCTGAATTAGTACCGCAACAATATAATGAATTTTTATTTTATTTGACAAAAACTAATGTATTAATAAAGCTTAATATTCATACATTAGGTATGTATAATTTGGGTGTAATTGCGCTTCCTTCCTCGCTTTACATTTCAAGACAGGGACATGTCTGTATAAATGGATCAATATTACATACGGTTGATTCTGTAAAGCATGTTACTAGTTTGGATCAAGGCTTATCCAGCGTTTATAAAGATATTCCGTCTGTGATTA
>JANWKO010000250.1 GCA_025451335.1 Gammaproteobacteria bacterium | reverse complement strand
GATCAATTTATTCTTCGTTCCACACGACGTATGCAAGCCAGGATAAAAATCCTTAAGTTAAGGATATACGATTTGTTAGAATGATTATGATAAAATTTAGCTTCAGAATTTGATGGAAAAAATGATTATAAGGAATTAAGGAATTTATGGCTTATATTTTCAGGATGAAGAAATAATGCCAATAGCAGCCATTATTTTGCTAATCGTATTAATTGCTATTGTTTTTCGAAGAGTGAAAAAAATTGTTATCCCTATCTGGATGATAATGGCAACTGGCGCTATAGCCACTCTATTATTTCAACAAATCTCACCCTTAAATGCACTCAATGCCATAGAACCGGATGTGATGTTATATTTGTTTGGTGTTTTTCTAATATCGCAAGCAGCAGAAGAAAGTGGTTATCTCGAACATTTAACGGACAAACTATTTTTCCATGCAAAGACCGGAAAACAGGCTTTACTGATTATTATTTTTGTTCTGGGACTAAGCGCAGCTTTTTTGATGAATGATACTATTGCCATTGTTGGCACGCCTATTGTTTTGCAACTATGCAAATCGAATAAACATTTAACAAAACCACTAATATTTGCTCTTGCATTTGCAGTTACGATTGGTAGCGTTGCGAGTCCAATCGGGAATCCACAAAATCTATTAATCGCAGTTAAAAGTGGAATGACTTCACCATTTTTTGATTTTATTAAATCGTTAGCTATTCCTACCGTGATAAATCTTGGCGTTACATATCTTTTTATTTATCTTATCTACAGAAATATATTAAACGAACGTATTGAAAAACCTGCTCCCTCTCCGATTAATGATTATCAAACCGCTGTTCTAGTTAAAATCAGTTTATTCGTTATGTTTTTTCTAATTATCGTCAAGATTGCAACAGATTTTATTCAAGCTCCACTTCGTATTAATTTCAGTTATATCGCGTTGATATCAGCGTTTCCCATCTTTTTAAGCCGACAAAGATGGATTCTTTTAAAAAAGCTTGACTGGGGAACACTTATATTTTTTGCAAGCACGTTTGTTCTCATACAAAGTGTTTGGGACAGCGGTTTTTTTCAGGCTAATATTAATAAATATCATTTAGCTATTGCGCAAATCCCAATTATTTTGATAATAAGCGTCATTCTCAGTCAATTTATTTCTAATGTTCCATTAGTTGCATTGTATTTACCGTTATTAATGCATCATCACTCATCCGATTCACAATATTTAGCATTAGCTGTAGGTAGCACGATTGCCGGAAATTTATCTATTTTAGGCGCGGCAAGCAATGTGATCATCATACAGAATGTCGAGAAACGTAGAATGAAAGGGTTTGGATTTTTTGAATTCATTAAATTAGGCGCGCTACTGACATTGATTAACATTTCAATATATGTATTTTTTCTTTGACGGAGAATGAATGGTGAAATCAACTTCTTTTCGATGCATATTTGCATTAAGTTTGATGATATTTTTCATTTCTGATATTCAAGGTGGTATCGGCCCCATTCTTGCTATCTATGATAGTCGCCTATACCTTGGGTTTCATAATTAGCAAAATAGGTAGAAAGCCGATATTTTTATTAGCTTTTGTTTTTTTAATTCTACGTGCCATATTATTTTCAATAACCGACAACACTTATTATCTACTCGCTATTCAATTGTTAGATGGTGTCAGTGCAGGCATTTTTGGTGTAATCGGAGTCATTATTGTTTCTGATTTAGCAGCAGGCACAGGTCGATTTAATTTTTTGATAGGAGCTGCTGGATTATTTATTTATGCTTTTGCGTTACCAGAAACAAAGAGTGAAGCGTAATAGCAAGCTGATTTTTTTTGAATCTATCCGCATAGCTCAGAATTGGAAAATCGAAGACGATAGATATTGGTCGAAAAAAGTAGAACAGTACATTAAAGGATTATCTAAAATAGAAAATGAAGTATTAATTTTAAGCCGGGTTATATGGCTAATTTTTTTGAAAATGTCAGCTAAGTGATAAAATTGATCATTTTATTTTTATGAGAAGCGACGGGTATTAATCCATGTTTTCAACATCTTTATGGATAGGTTATCCACAGAAACTGTGGACAACTCGATGTCTAAAGAAATTACCATATGATGTCAGAAGAATGAAAAAAATCTTCAAGCAAATAAAACTAGAAAAAAGCGTCTATTATAGAACAAAGCATGTTCAAGCGGTGTCTTATGCTGGTACCGCAAAGATCGAATAGTTTGGTAGACCCGAGCCAAAATAAGCCTTAAGATCAAGCCCAATAAGTTGTTATATGTTGTACCATGGGAATCCAGAGCGGAGAATAAATAAATGATAAATAGTAATCACCATTCGTTTGCCTTTCGTCTTGCGACATTAAAAGATAAGCCAATGATTAAAGAGTGGTGGATAAAACCACACGTTATGGAGTTTTGGGATAACAGTCCCGAAATGTGGCAAAACGTTGAAAATTACTTTGAAGGAAAGAAAGATCTTTTCGATTATTGGATTGGTTTTTACGACCAAGAACCTTTTGCACTGTTTATGACCTCTGAACTTGATAAGGATTTGCCTGAAGACGATCCTTATGCAAAGTGGGTCGAGCCAGAAGGTCTAACTATAACAATTGATTTTATGATTGGTAATGAAAATTTCATTGGGAAAAAGTTATCTCACATTGTGCTTAATAGATTTGCCTATTTTATAAAAGAAACACAGGGAGCAGTAGCTGTTATTATTGATCCTGCTGCAACCAATCCAAGAGCAGTGTATGTTTATCAAAAATCTGGTTTTGAAATTGTAGATACTTTTGATAGAAACAAAGGGTACTTTACTGGGATTAAGCATTACATGATGAAAATGAAGCTTTAACAATTAGAAATTCAGTAAAAGAAAATATTATCTAGATTTTTTTGACAAGGATGCAGCATGAAAAAATTAATTTGCTACTTATTTTTTTCTTTTACATTATTTTCGCAGTCCTTATTTGCACATAGATGTGAAGATTTCAGTAAACACGATATGGGGAATTGATGCTATTAAAAAATAGCAAATTTATCCGATACCTAATGATTGATGAAAATAAAAAATGACAGTCGTCACATTCAAGAGCTTAAAATTGGTGCGCAATTCATAACATAAGGAAGACAAATGATTAACATAAACACAAAACAACAAATTGAAGATTTTACTAATGGTTGTTGTTTTTATGCTACAGGCGGAGGTGGACCACCTTTATTTGGCCAAAAAATGTTAAATGAAGCATTAGATGCAGGTAAACAAATTCGAATAATAGAGGCAAATGAACTGACAGAAACCTCATGGAGTGTATGTCCTTATTTAATGGGTTCAAGTGGGCCCGAAACAGAGGACACCAAAAAAGTTATGCGTTCGTTTGGACTGACAGACAAAACTGTAACTAATATGCCATCTGAAGCAACAAAATTATTAGTTGAACAATATAAGGCAAACTTAGATGTTATTATTCCTCTTGAATTAGGAGGTGCGGCTACTGCAAGTGCGCTTGCTACAGCAGCTTGGCTTGATTTACCTACCCTGAACGGTGATTATTTAGGTCGTGCTTTACCAGAAATTTCACAAATTGTTCCGGCAGTTAATAAAGTTAATCTACTGCCCATAGCGAGTTGCGATGCTTATGGCAATAAAACTATTATAAAAGATGCGATCAATTTGCAAATGATGGAGAGAATTGGTAAGTATCTATCAAGTGCTTCATTTGGTTTAATCGGCCAAGCTTGCTTGCTGAAGGAACTAAAAGAAGTTAAGCCGCATATTATAATGAATACATTATCTCAAGCTTTGGCTGTTGGTGAAACTTTAAGACAGGTTCGTGATAAAGAATATGAAAATGCTATTGATATAATATTGAAAGCTACGAAATCTAAAATTTTATTTAGGGGTCAAATTGTTAAATCCACTGCTCAAGAAATAGAAGGATACTATATTGGAGAAACTTATATTAATGGAACTGATGATTTTAAAAAAAATCATTTTAAGGTCTGGTTTAAAAATGAATTTATTTTATCTTGGTTAAATGACAAATCATATGTTGCTTGTCCAGATTTAATCACCATGGTTGATGCGAATACTTATCTGCCAATTATAAACAGTCAGTTAGTTGATGGAATGAATGTTATTGTTTTTGGTTTACCAGCCCCATTACTTTTGCGAAGTGATGTAGCACTTAAGGCATTAGGACCTAACCATTTTGGTTTTGATTTTCAACAACAATTTCTTTAGGTAATGAATATGGATGCTACAAGTTATGGAGCAGCAAATCTATTACCTTCGATTGGTTTAATATTAGGGTCGTTCGCATCTGCGCAATTATTAAAAAAATATAACTTAAACTCTGTCATTAATATTGGAATTATTTTTGCTACAATTGTTAGTGCAAAGTATTGGATCTTCAAATAAATATGTTTTTTTTACCTGCTATGTTTATTGGAATTTGTTTTTTCATGGTAGTATTATTTAAATTTTTCATTCAGGATATTTAATAATATTGATTAATTGCTTGAAAAGTATATTCTAATAAAACCAATTACATTTATAACTACAAATTTTAAGAGGTTAAAATTGAAAATTCCAATTTATCATATTGATTCGTTTTCAGTTAATCAATTTGGCGGAAATCCGGCAGCAGTCTGTATTTTAGAAAAATGGCTACCGGATAATATACTTCAATCGATTGCTACAGAAAATCATTTACCAGCCACAGCATTTTTAGTGCGTGGTACAAAATATAGCACACGCTGGTTCACCCCAGAGTATGAAATTGATCTTTGTGGTCACGGAACCTTAGCCTCAGGATATGTTATTTTTAATTATTTGGCACCAAAATTAGAAAAAATTGAATTACATTCATCAGCTGGAATATTACGTGTATCAAGACAAAATGAATTAATTACATTAGATTTTCCTTTGAAGGAACCGGAACAGTGTCCTTCTTCGCCTTTGTTAGAAAAGGGATTAGGTCAGAAACCTGTGGAAGTATATCAATACAGAGCAGAGCGATGTTTGGTTATTTTTGATAATGAAGAACAAATAATAAAAATGAAACCTGATATGCAAACTCTGAAACAGCTTGGATATAGAGGAATTATTGTCACAGCTCGCG
>JANWKO010000249.1 GCA_025451335.1 Gammaproteobacteria bacterium | reverse complement strand
GGTGGCTTAGGCATTATTCATAAAAATATGACTATAGAGCAACAAGCTGCTGAAGTACGTAAGGTAAAGAAATTTGAAAGCGGTGTGGTGAAAGATCCTGTGACAGTGTCGCCCCAAACAACGGTACGTCAAGTCATTGATTTAACTAAGGCACTGAATTACCACGCGCTTCCTGTTGTTGATCAAAATAATCAACTCGTTGGCATAGTGACTGGCCGTGATTTACGTTTCGAAACCAATCTCGATCAACCTGTTGCTAACATTATGACGCCTAAAGAACGTCTGGTTACTGTAAAAGAAGGAACAGAGCGTGAATTAGTACGTGAATTATTACATAAATATCGGATTGAAAAAGTTTTAGTTATTAATGATGCCTTCCAATTACGCGGCATGATTACGGTTAAAGACATTTTAAAAGAAGAAGAAAAACCCTTTGCTTGCAAAGATTCTTTCGGTCAATTGCGAGTAGGAGCAGCAGTGGGAACGGGTGCAGAATCCGATGATCGAGTTGCCGCATTAGTTGCAGCCGGTGTAGATGTTATCGTGGTGGATACTGCGCATGGGCATTCTCAAGGTGTCATAGAACGCGTACGTTGGGTTAAAAAACATTATCCTAGTGTGGCCGTGATCGCAGGCAATATTGCCACAGCGAGTGCAGCTAAAGCATTAGCCGAAGCTGGAGCGGATGCGGTAAAAGTTGGTATTGGTCCAGGTTCCATATGCACCACACGTATCGTAACAGGTGTGGGTGTGCCACAAATTACTGCTATCTCAAATGTAAGTGAAGCATTGAAGGGAACACACGTGGGTATTATTGCAGATGGTGGCATTCGTTATTCGGGTGATATTTGCAAAGCGATAGCGGCGGGTGCATCTGCTGTGATGATGGGAAGTATTTTTGCAGGTACAGAAGAAGCGCCGGGTGAAGTGGAACTGTATCACGGGCGTTCTTATAAAGCCTATCGTGGCATGGGTTCCTTAGGTGCGATGGCTCAACGTAATGGTTCAAGTGATCGTTATTTTCAAGAAGGTAATGTCGATAAATTTGTGCCGGAAGGAATTGAAGGTCGTGTGCCTTACAAAGGCAGTGTCATTAAAATTATTAATCAATTAATTGGTGGTTTGCGTTCTGGCATGGGATACACCGGTTGTCCTGATATTCAAGCGATGCGAACCAAAACGGAATTTGTGCGTATTACCGGCTCAGGTGTACGTGAAAGTCATGTGCATGATGTGCAAATTGTTAAAGAAGCACCCAATTATCAGATGGATGAAGCTTACATAAAATAAAAAATCAAAAACAGTCCCTAAAAAGGCTAATCCAAAGTGGAGAAATAAATGAGTCTTGATATTCATTCCCAGCGTATTTTAATTCTTGATTTCGGTTCACAATACACTCAACTCATTGCACGTCGCGTACGAGAAATTGGTGTCTATTGTGAAATTCATCCTTATTCTTTATCCGATGAAGCCATTCAAAAATTTGCTCCACAAGGAATTATTTTATCGGGTGGGCCAGAAAGTGTGACAGAACATACTACGCCCCGTGCGCCAGAAATTGTTTATAACTTAGGGATACCAATATTAGGAATTTGTTATGGTATGCAAACCATGGCTTCACAATTAGGCGGCCAAGTTGCAAAAGGGAGTCGACGCGAATTTGGTTATGCGAAAGTGAATATCGAACGCCATTCATTGTTGTTACAAGGTATAGAAGATCAACCATCTGCGTTGGATGTATGGATGAGTCATGGCGATCATGTTCATGAGCTACCGTCTGATTTTGTACTTATGGCAAGTTCAGCTAATTGTGCGATTGTAGGCATGGCAGATGAAAAACGCCAATTTTATGGTTTGCAATTTCATCCTGAAGTATTACACACCAAACAAGGCACGCGAATTTTAGAAAGATTTGTGTTGGAAATATGTAAATGTAAACCAGTCTGGACAACGCAATTAATTATTCAAGAGTCGATTGAGCACATTAAAAAACAAGTAGGAGAAGATCATGTAATTCTTGGCTTGTCAGGTGGTGTTGATTCCTCTGTGCTGTCTGCTCTGTTGCACAAAGCAATCGGAAAGCAATTAACTTGCGTTTTCGTCGACACAGGATTATTGCGCTTGAATGAAGCGCAAGAAGTCCAATCGATTTTTGCTAAGCATTTAGGAATCAATTTAATTACCGTACATGCGGAAGAACGCTTTTATACAGCTTTAGCTGGCGTCGATGATCCAGAGAAAAAACGCAAAATCGTCGGTAAATTATTTATTGAAATTTTTGATCAAGAAGCGAAAAAAATTAAAGATGCAAAATGGTTGGCGCAAGGAACCATTTATCCTGATGTCATCGAATCAGCCGCTACACAAACCGGAAAGGCACATGTTATTAAGTCACACCATAATGTCGGTGGATTACCAGAAAAAATGCATTTGAAATTGCTAGAGCCATTGCGAGAATTATTTAAAGATGAAGTCCGAAAAATAGGAGATGAATTAGGATTACCTTATAATTTGGTACATCGTCATCCTTTCCCAGGTCCAGGATTAGCTGTGAGAATTTTGGGTGAAGTGAAAAAAGAATATGCCGATAAATTACGTTTAGCTGATGCGATTTTAATTGAAGAATTACACAAAGAAAATTTTTATTATAAAACCAGTCAAGCATTTGTGGTGTTTTTACCGGTGAAATCAGTCGGCGTATTAGGTGATGCTCGTCATTATGATCATGTTGTTGCAATTCGTATTGTCGAAACCATTGATTTTATGACAGCTCATGTAGCGCGTTTGCCACAAGAATTTTTAGAGCATGTCGCAAATCGTATTATCAATGAAATTCGCGGTATTTCCCGAGTCGTTTACGATATTTCAAGTAAGCCACCTGCTACGATTGTATGGGAATGACATGTTTAATGAGCAAGATCATGTTTGGATGCAACATGCAATCCATTTGGCTGAAACGGCAGCAAAAAATAATGAAGTACCTGTCGGTGCGGTTTTGGTTCATGATAATAAAGTGATTGGTGAAGGATGGAATCGTCCTATCCAAACTTGCGATCCGAGTGCCCATGCTGAAATTATTGCCTTACGTCATGGAGCACATACATTAAAAAATTATCGCTTAATTAATTCAACGTTATATGTCACCTTAGAACCGTGCATCATGTGTGTGGGGGCTATTGTGCATTCGCGTGTCAAACGTGTCGTATTTGGTACTTATGATCAAAAGTCGGGTGCTGTAGAGTCGGTTTTTCAAATTGGGGCAACGGACAAATTGAATCATCGTGTTTCTTATTCCGGCGGATTATTAGCAGATCATTGTGGATCGTTGTTAAGTCATTTTTTTCAGAAAAGAAGAAAATTATAATGATCCTAGGCTAGAAATTTTACATGTCATTTTGTTGCAGAAAACCATAATTAGTTGACCTTGTTGCTGCAGATGGGTATAAATATTGAGGTCATTAAAACGGGGAATTATCTAATGAAACATATCTTAATCTCATATCGAGATAACTCATCTTTTTCTCTTTATACGATGAAATTATTTCGAGACGGTGAAAAAAAATTAAATAACAAAAATTGGATTGAATTTGATGATAAAGGTGAAGAGCAATTTTGTGCTAATTCTTTTGGGGCCTCCCACGTATTAATTCAAAATTGCAGTCAAGATGAGCTTGAGGCAGCAACGAGTATCCAGCCTATTAAATTTCGAATTGTCGATGAGCGCGAATTAACTGAAAAATCGGATTCCTATTTTGGCAGTAAATATAAATTAAATATTTCAAAAGTCTTGTCAAAGCCCCTAATTATAAAATCTGGTGCAGAATATCAACAAAGCGACCATGATAAATCGCAAATACCAGATACTTTAAAACCTTCTCGTCTTGCGGATAGCAAGTCCAACAAATCTGAGCATGTTTTTTCAAAAGGTGTTTCAACGACACCTAAAAATCGAGACATTTTTGCACATTTTCGTTCATTAAAATCTATTCCAAAATCTGAAGAATCAAAAGAAATGACTGAGATATCCTATTTGAAATTAAGATAATATCGCTAAGTCGATAAATATTGATGTTTAGACGGTGGCGAAATGTTTCAAATATTTTGCCCGCGTTTATCTTGCAACCTGAAACTCGTCAATAAAATGATGATGGCCGCTAACATCATATAAAATGCAGGAGAAATGGTATTGCTCGTTACTTCTATTAGCCAAGTCACTACCAACGGGCAGGTTCCCCCAAATATAGCTAATCCAAAGTTAAAACCTAAAGATAAGCCTGTATAACGTAACTTAACATCAAATGATTCCACCATGCTGACAAAAGCTACGGGTAAAAAGATACTGAATAGAAACGTGAAAATTCCTAGAGCTAAGTAGATTTGCCATAGCTTCCCTGAAGATAACATGAGAAAAATTGGTATAGCTAAAACAAAAAGAGAGAAGCTGGAAAACCTTAATAAAAATTTGCGATTTATACGATCAGCAAAATAACCTACACAAAGGAGTAGACCCGCAAAAATCAATATATAAAGACTATCAATGAAAAGCGCATTGCTATGCGTTAAATGTTGGAAATGAGTGAGATAAGTAGGCATCCAGATAAACAGAATTTGATATAAAATTCCCCATGCACTGGCTAAGAAAAAAACGGTGATTAAATTTCGAAATATGTTTCTATCAGTTATCAGCTGTTTGAATGGATATCGATTATGCTGTCCCGCAGCATGGGTTTTTAAAAAATCGGGAGTTTCTGGTAAACCGACACGAAGCAAAATGCTAATCACGCATAGTAGCGTTCCAACCCAATATCCTAAACGCCATCCCCATGCAGATAATTGTTCTGAATTGAAGCTGCTCACTATTAATAAAGCCATGGCTGAACTAAATAAAATACCCAGTGCCGCACTGGTGGGAACTGTTGCGACCCATAAAGTGCGATGTTTAGCTGGCGCGAGCTCAGCCATATAAATGGCTGAGCCAGTATGTTCACCGCCAGCAGATACCCCTTGCAATATGCGAAAAATACATAAAAGAATAGGGCTAGCAATACCTATTGTTTTATAATTAGGCAAGCATCCAATCAAAAAAGTCGGGATACCAATCATAACGAGAGAAACGACTAAAGCTTTTTGTCTTCCATAAGTATCGCCAATCCACCCAAATAAGATTCCTCCTAATGGGCGTACAATGAAACTCAAAGCAAAAACAGTAAAAGTTAGGGTGAGTGATAATAATTCATTTTCAAAAGGAAAGAATTCTTTTGATATAACAGCTGCTAAAAAACCATATAATAAAAAGTTATACCATTCCGTCAAATTTCCTATGGTGCCTCCGATAATGATGCGCCACATGTTTTTGTTAGGTTGACTGGCGGTTATCATTATTTATTTTCCTTTAATTGCCAACAATTTATCTTATTAAAAAGAAACTTGTTATTATTTAAACAT
>JANWKO010000248.1 GCA_025451335.1 Gammaproteobacteria bacterium | reverse complement strand
TTAACAAAAACTGTTCTTGATGAAAAACAAATTCCTGCTTTAATTGCAAAAACTCTTGCTGGATTTTTAGAATTAGATTCAAATGAAATTGATCCAAAAATACCTTTTCAAGCATACGGTCTAGATTCAATTATTGGCATAAATTTTACCGCAGAAATAAATAAACATTTTCCTGATGTTGTTTCAGCAATGGATTTATATCGTTATCCAACCCTGAAACAATTGACGGAATTCATTTTGCAAAATGTAAATTCAACCTCTTCAGATTCAAATTTAATTCAAGAAGAACAGCGCGATAATGATGATGATAAATTCTATTCTGAAATTTCTCATCTAAATAAAGAACAAGTCACTAACATGATTGAAAATGAATTAAAGGAAATCGATAAAAAATATGGATGAATTAACTACTTTACAAAAAGCATTGATAACGATCAAAAAATTGCGAAATTTACTTGAGCAACAGTCTCAAAAAACTATTGAACCGATTGCCATTATTGGCATGAGTTGTCGCTATCCAAGTGCTTTCAATTTAGATGAATATTGGGAATTATTAAAAAATGGCAAAAATGTAATTTCATTACTTCCTGATGAGCGTTGGGAATTATTAAAAAATTCTAACGAATCCCATTGGCATGATCAGGCAGATAAAATTAAAGGTGGATTTTTAGAAAAAATTTCTGAATTTGACGCTTATTTCTTCGGTATCTCACCTCGGGAAGCCATTTGTATGGATCCCCAACAACGAATGTTATTAGAGGTGACCTATGAAGCAATGGAAGATGCTGGATTATCAGTCGAAAAATTGGCGGGTTCCAATACCGGAGTTTTTGCGAGTTTATATGCTAGCCAATATGCCCAATTACAACACTTAAATAATGATATGGATGCGTTATATTTACCAACTGGGAACGTGGTGAGTATCGCAGCCAATCGTATTTCTTATTTATTTGATTTACATGGTCCAAGTCTGGTATTGGATACAGCATGTTCTTCATCCTTGGTTGGATTGCATTTAGCTTGTTTGAATTTGCAAGCAAAATTATGTGATTTAGCTATTGTTGCTGCGGCAAATATCAATTTATTGCCTTCGTTTAATGCAATTTTGACAAAAGCTAAAATGTTATCACCTGACGGCCAATGTAAAACGTTTGATGCCGATGCTAATGGATATGTGCAAGGTGAGGGTGTTAATTCAATCATTTTAAAACCCTTATCCCAAGCTTTAAAAGATCAAGATCGTATTTATGCTGTTATTACCGGCAGCGCAATCAATCAAGATGGTAAAACGAATGGTTTGACAGCTCCGAATGGATTGCAACAAGAAACAGTCCTTAGCTCAGCTTACAATGCGGCTAATATTAATCCTAATAATGTGTCTTACATTGAATGTCACGGTACCGGTACTTTTTTAGGGGATCCTATTGAAGTAGAAGCATTAGGTAATGTGGTGAGTAAAACACGCCAACCTAACCAGCCTTGCTGGATTGGTTCTGTTAAGACGAACTTGGGGCATCTTGAACCTGCAGCAGGTTTAGCCGGTGTAATAAAGGTAGCCCTGGCTTTGAAACATGGCCAAATTCCAAAGCATTTAAATTTTACAACTCCCAATCCACATATTCCATTTGAAAAATATCATTTTCAAATCCCGCAAACCCTTCTAGATTGGCCTAAGTATGGTGAATCAAGAATGGCTGGAGTGAGCAGTTTTGGCTTTGGAGGCACCAATGCGCATGTTGTTATGCGTGAATTGACAGCCAATGAAATAATGACTCCGGTAGACGAATTACCACAAGCAACCAATACACAAACGCTAGAGATTTTTACTCTATCCGCGAAAGACCCTTCAGCATTGAAATTATTAATTAACAATTGGCGCGCTTTTATAGCAAAAAATGCTTCAATTAACCTATCTCAGTTATGTTATAACACTCATATCCATCGTTCTCATTATTCAAATCGAATTGCAATCACTGCCAAAACGATTCCACAATTGTATGAAGCACTCGTTCAATTACAGACCGATATGACTATTCAAGCCGTAAATGTTTTTATTAGTGATGGCAAACAAAAACATAACAATATTATTTCTGATTCAATAGATTTTAAAAATATTGACTTAATGGAATTAGCAAAATTGTATGTTAATCAAGGCAATATTGATTGGAATAAATTTGAAGAAACAAGACGATTTCCTGTAATCAATATGCCAATGTATCCTTGGCAACATAAACCATATTGGTTAAAAATCGAAGAAAATCATACTCAAGATAGTTCCAGTTATCTATTACAAGGAAAATACCTTGATTCACCATTGAAAACTTTTCAATTTGAATTCTTATTTGATACAAAAAAATTGCCCGAAATCAAAGATTCATTTCATTTTTTACATGCTGGATATTATCTAGAAATGTTAGCATTTGCAGTCAATCAATTTTATCAAAAAACCACCTTCAAAGCCGAAGACATTTCGTTTTTATCACCCCTAATTGTTCTACCTGATTCTAAATTAAAGGTGCAATTAATTTTAGAAAAAACAGAAAATGATTTGTTATCTTTTAGTTTTTATAGCAATCCAGATAATCAAAATTGGATTGAACATGCAAAAGGCATGTTATCGATTAAAGCATTATTGATTAAAAAAGCTGATCCAATTGAAGAAATTAAGAAAAGATTAACCATCACGGGATCAGCCGATGATTTTTATAACCGTATCACAACAATGGGCATGCCTGCAGGTGACACGATTCGTTGGACACAAAATTACTGGAAAAATGAATCAGAAATTTTATGTGCGTTTCGTGAACCAAAACCAGAAGAACATAACGAACAATTTTTCTTAAAAATTCATCCAGGGATAATTGATGGATGTGTGCAATCACTATTTTTGCTATTACCTAAAGATATTATAAAGCCCTATGTGGCTTCCAGTATTGGTAAAATAACTTATTTTAACAAGACAACTTCTAAAATGTATTTATTAACTCATATGCGAGAAATTCAAAAAAATGGCGAAAAAATCATTGCTGACTGGTACTTGTTAGATAGTGATAATCAACTTATCGCGCAATGTGAAAATTTATGTATGCAACAATTGAATAATAAATTACAAATAGAACAAATTGTTAAAATTAGATCCAGTGGCATTATCGATTCTTCCTTACCTGTAGCAGAACGTAAAGAAAAAATAATTGATTATTTGATAGAACAAATTGCTGCAATTTTCTCTATGCCACAAGAAGATATTGATATACATCAATCCCTTAGTAATTTAGGGCTAGATTCACTCATGGCTTTGGCGTTGATGCGCTTGATTGAAACGGGATTGGGCGTCACTTATTCTATCCAGCAAATTATCCAAGGTCCGTCTATTTATGAAATTGCTGAATATGTCATGTCACAAAAACCACTCTTATCAAGCAGCGAAGTTAAAATTCGTAAAATTAGTCAAAAAAATCGTTGGATAGCATTTCGCCAACCCAAAGTCGATGCGCAAATACGTTTATTTTGTTTACCATATGGAGGAGGGGGCGCATCGATATATCGAGATTGGCAAAAAGACTTACCTGATTCAATAGAAGTTTGTCCTATCCAATTACCAGGCCGTGAAAATCGCATGGATGAAAAACCGATTAATAAAATTCAGACATTAGTTAATTTAATAGCTGAAAATTTACAATCTGAATTTGATATGCCTTTTGCTTTTTTTGGTCATAGCTTTGGATCATTAATAGCTTTCGAACTGGCTCGGTATTTACGTAAACACGAATTACCTAAGCCATTAAATCTATTTGTTTCTGCTTATCCGGATCCTAAGTTACCCACACCAAGCTTGGATAATCTTGTTGCGAAATTAAAATCGGTTAATTTGAATTTGTTTGATTTGAATGAAAAAACATTGGATTCTTTAAATAATGAACAATTAAATTTATTAATCATGATTTTTAGTAAAAATGGCTTAGTGGATTATAATGGTGAAAAAATTAATAAAGACGTTTTGAAAGCATTATTGCCTATTTTTATCGGTGATATGAATCTCGTAAAAAGTTATCAATATATCGAAGAAGCACCTCTCGACTTACCCATCACTGTCTTTTTAGGCAAAAAAGATGCGTGGGTTTCTTATGAAGATCAGTTAGGATGGGCTGACCAAACACAAAAAGGATGTGTGATCCACACCTTCGAAAGTGGACATTTATTTATAAATGACATGGATCACAGAAAAGAAATTCTTCAAATCATGATTAAATCACTTAACAAGTATTTGAGTTTTACGCATGTTGCGTAAGCTTTAATTGATTCGTAACCAATCCCCAGGCACATTGATAGATTAAAAATTGCACAGAAAAAGGTGCTGCTAAAGAAATTGGGTGTAGTGCCTTTTAATTCATTTTTATTAACTTTTGTAAATTCATAACTGGATTATTTAATAATAACCAATCTTCGAATTCTAATTCTTTTGGAGTAGGAGGTTCATTTATGGAAACCCCATCGATTTTCATATCTGGGTTAATTTCTAATACAGTCTTTTTATCAGCTTGAAAGAGCGATGCTTTTGCGGAGCTTAAAACAAGCTTGGTAGAGATTAATTTATCATCTGTTTGTTCTTTTTTTTCAGGGATATCAGTGATATCTTGAGATGTCGCTTCTTTTATCACAGAGTTTATTAATTTTTCTGTCGATTCCATTAAAGATTTATCTGTTATCTTTTCTAATTTTTCGTCTTTGTCATCAGCTGATTTGCTTATTATAGTTTTTTCTTCTATTAATTTTTTTTGTACTAAGGCAGTTGTAGGTAAATCTATAGGTTTTTCTGCAGGTAAAAGCGGTTCATTAAATCTTAAATCCATAAAACTAATACGTGATCGCTTATTTAGCAAAGAGTCTTCAAGAATGCTTATTCCCGTAGTAGAAATATGATTTCTTCTTAAATCAATACACTTTAATTTTTTAAAAGTTTTATCTTGGGTAATTATTTGTGCCAACTGCTTAGCTTCTTGATCACGCAACTCGCAATTAATAAATCGCAATGTTTCAATTGGCGTATATTTAATGCGTTCAAGAATAGATGCTAATTTATCATCATTTAAAACCACACCACTATAAACAACATCTTTACGTGCCCTATGCCGGTTTTTCATGAAACCTCCAGGTCGTTAACGATAGTTTGTAAGCAGCTTAGTCTCTCATTTAACAACAAAATGGTATGCTTAAATGGGTTAAAATACAACCAAGTTATTCTGTTCAAAATTAATCCGTTACTTTTTTGTCATTATGCTCGATTTTGAAAACGGAATGATCTGTTATATGGGTTGATTTGCTTTAAAAATTCACACTTTTTAATGACGTAACATATTAATTTAATTGAATGTTATCCTATTAATATAGGGTTATAGCGATTTTTAAATGGAACAACAGCAATCTCACGTTTTTTATTGTTGAGAGATGGACGCATATGGCTATTGAGAGCTATGCCAGTCATACCATAGACATTGAGCAAAGAGTCGATTTTGAGCTCAATGAAATGCAATTAAAAATGATAATCATTGCTGGCGTATTAAATATAATTGGCGCGTTACTTGTTCCATGGATTTTGAAGGGTCAAGCTAGTTTATCATTAATTTTTACTTGGTATTTTATTTTAGCTTTTCTGAATTTAAGCAATATTTGTTTTTCATTAGCATTTCAATTTGCAAAAATTACACCTGATAAAATTAGCCCTTGGCTTAACGCCTATCGTTTCTTTTTTATACCTTGTGTATCTGTCATATGGGGTATGATAGGTGTGCTATTTACTTCGGCTGATTTAATTCATCAACTCTATTTAATCATTTTATTATTAGCCGTTTTAGTCTGCTTTGGATTGGGCACAATAAGTGATTTCAAAGCTAGTATCATTAGTATTTGTGGTGTATTACTTCCATCTATTATATTCCGTTTATATGCTGGATTAAATTCTATTGGTACCGCTGGTCATGATCCGCATTTAAACTTGGGAATCGGAGTTTGCTTTATTTTATTAGGAATATGTTTATCAGCATCTTGTTATGTTGGTTATCGATTAATTAAAAAATCTTTTGTTTTAACATACGTCAACATCGATCTTAATAAAAAGCTAGAAAATATGAATAAATTTCTCGAACAACGTGTCAAAGAACGCACTATTGAGTTGGAAGATTCATTAAAAGTTGTCACATACCAAGCCACGCATGATTTATTAACAGATTTGCCTAATAAAAGATTATTATTGGAGTATATTGATTCTGCTGTGAATTCAGCAACTAACAATAATCATCATATGTTTGGGATCGTTATTTTTTCGCTCAATGAAATGGAAAAAATTATAGATGGTTTGGGACATCATGCAGGGGACTTAGTAATAAAAATAATTTCAGAACGGTTTAAGAAAGCATTTGATAAACCCATTATTTATCAATTTCATTCGATAAATTATAAAGTAACGCTTAGTCGCAAAGATACATTTATTATTTTAATTGATCCTATTTTTGAATTGACAAAAATAGAAGAAAAATTAGCACCTCTTTTTGCCATTTTAGACGAGCCTGTTAATTTCGAAAAACAAACCATTAAATTGACAGCAAGTGCAGGTGTCAGTTTTTATCCCAAAGATGGTATGGATGCAGAATCATTATTAATGTATGCAAGTACTGCTTTAATGCATTCAAAACAACAAGGTGGAAATATTTCAACTGTTTATACTTCTGATAATCACAATGTAGAAATATCAAAACAAATCGAGTTAGAAAGCAAACTTCATAATGCGCTAAAAAACAATGAATTTATATTGCAGTATCAACCCATTGTTAGCTTAAAAACTGGAACCATTGCTTGTGTAGAAGCGTTAGTTCGTTGGAAACATCCAACATTAGGAATGATTTACCCTGACAAATTTATTTCATTAGCTGAAGCTGATGGAATTATTGTTCCATTAGGTGAGTGGGTGCTTCAAACGGCATGTTCGCAAATAAAAAAATGGCATGAAGAAGGATTTTATGGCTTAAAAGTAGCAGTTAATTTATCTTCTAAACAATTACAGAAAAAGAATATTGTCGAAACCATAGAGGATATTTTACGAACAACTGGTCTCGCTCCTGAATTTATTGAGCTTGAACTAACTGAATCCGTTGCATTCCAAAAAGATACCATTTCAATTATTAAAAAAATTAAATCTTTAGGTTTAAGTTTAGCAATTGATGATTTTGGAACTGGATATTCTGGATTAAGTAATTTGAAATTATTCGAAATTGATAAATTAAAAATAGATAAGTCATTTGTACGTGATTTAGAAACGAATGATGATAGTAAAGCAATTGTAACAAATACAATTGCGTTGGCAAAAAAGATAAATGTCAGTGTGCTAGCTGAAGGTGTTGAAAACAAAGAGCAATTAAAATTCTTGCAAGAACATCATTGTGATTTAATACAAGGCTATTATTTTAGTCCTCCGATTGATCCTGATGTGTTTGCAGATAAGTTTAAGAACTTCAAATTTAAACCCCTTGTCAATTAACGAGAATGGACACCAAGCAAAATCTGCCAACATAATTTTTACAGATCAAATCTATTAGTTTAATTCGGATTAGATAAGATAATTCGGTTATTCATGAAGAATAACCGAATATGTTTGAGACATTATTGAGTTGTAGTGGTTGTGGATGTACTACCATTTGTATTAGAAGGCATAGCTGTATTATTCATCGAGCTGCCAGAATTATCTGACGGCATCGTTGTATTATTTGAATTGTTGGATGGATTGCCGGTGTTATCTTGTGTTGTTGTCGTTGTTCCATTAGCGTTAGTTGGAGTGGTAACAGTTGTTGTTCCTGTTCCAGAAGTTGGAGTATTTACAGTCGTTCCGCCTGGTGTGGTTACTGTTGTATTGTTTGGCGTAGTTGTTACTGTTGTACCTTGGGTATCATCTCCTTGGGAAAAAGCAAATGGGCTGCTTAAAGTCATTAAAGCAAATAATGCACATTTTATAACATTCGACGCTTTCATAAAAAACCTCCGTTTAATTGAACATCCTAAGTCTCATTATACTCTTTATGAGCAATGGACGATTGATTAAATACCTTTGCGGGTAGGCATTGTTAACCTTATGTATTAAATAACAATTTTTCAAAACCGTCAACCCGTCTGTTAAAAAATGAGGATTTTCATCAGGTTATTTCTAGGTTTCATCAGAGGATAAAGCAATATCAACAACACCATTTGGTTCAAACATCGATTGAAAATGCTTAAAACTAATTAATTTGGCTTGGTCACTTTGATTTTGAGAAAGTATGTCTTGTCCGTATAATGCAATATCTTCGACGATACGTTCACTTCTATAGTATGACAAAAACGTCTTATCTATGTTAGGTTCGCCATAACCCTGATAGAAATAATCTATTTCTTGAGGTAAATTCCAAACATTGCCAACGCCACCGCCTATAAACATCAAATCTCGCTCTTTAGGCGCCATCATTGGATCATCCCAATCCACAATATAAAACTCATCAGATGTTATTAAAACATTTCCAGCATGTATGTCTGAGTGACAAAGGACAAAAGAATGTGGATTCGATTGATTTTTTTTTGCTGATTCTTCAGCAGAGTTGACTAATTGATTAATTGAATCAATATTAGCATTAAAAAAAATTTTAAAATCTTTAACAATGTTATTGTCTGAAATATTAAGTTCAATATTAGGAATCAACGATCTAACAGCTTCGCGCCATTTAGATGAAAATGTCTCTTTTCTTAATTGTTTCTGTAAAGAAGAGGGAAGAGCGAGTGTGTGAATTTTCTTTAAAACTTTTCCTAATTCTATCCAATGATTTTTTGATAATTTTTTTTCGAAACCATTCTGACCATCTATAAATGGATAAACAATCATTTTAAAAAGATCTGAATTTTTTATATAATTTCCATCAATTGTCGAAATAGGAAAAATAACTTCTTTCATGCCAGCATCATGTAAAAAACGGATAATAGAGATATGAGTTTCTTCATGATTACCAAACTTTATTTTTACAAAATAAGAACGAGATTTTGCATTTGCTTTAAAAACTAATGCATTCATATCAGCACCGAACGGCAAACGTTCTAGAGATTGAATCTCAATCCCGTAATGGACTTTCAAAAGTTCAATAATGTGCTGTTCTTGCATATTTTTTTCTAGCATTTTTTCGATGCACCACTAACAATTTCTGGTAATTGCTCTAAAGGTCCATTTAACTTTTCATATAATTGTTTTAATGTCTTAACATCGCTAAATCGTAAATGTTCAGGAATGGTACTTGGCTCAAAAAACCAAGTAAAAAAATGTTTATAATCATCTACGGGGAAAGAGATATCCATCACATCCAGTTGAGGAAATTCACGTTTTAACACTGGAACCTGTAATCCATGATGTAAATGAACAATCGCAAAAATTAATTCAGCAACGCTTCCGGTGCCTCTAGACATGGGGGTTGTATTGCCAATCAACCAAACTAGCTCAGCTACGCTAGAATAAAATTGAGTTAGCTTCTGTTTATAGAGTTCCTTTTCAGTTTGTGTTGCTTTTTCTTCAGGTTTTTTTAACTTCATTGACCATATGGAGTCGAAAAGATCTTCTATTTTACTCCATGTATGAGAAGAAGGTGACTTCCCACCCGTCCAGTAACTCCCAACCACAGGATGAAGCGTAACTGTCACACTAGACATATCAATTGGTTTCTTATCTGACGGATAATATAGACGATATCCAGGTAAGTACGGATTCCACTTTTCAATGTTAGGTGAATGAGAAAATAAATGCACAGAATTGACCAGCCGCTTACCAAATTTATATCGAGCATTTATTGGTGTACTAACCTTATCTTGATCTAAACGTAAGGCTATGAATTCTGGATTGCTTTGATCTTCGTAGTTCAATTTTGAAATGGCTTCCATAAGGTATGCAACGTGGCGTTTTCCTTTGGAAGAGGTAGGAAGATGTTTAAAATCCGAACCTGAAGGATTGGCTGACAATGTAGAGACTGACAATAAATCGCAAAGAGTTTCAGCGAGTGAGTTGCGTCGCATACCGTATTTAAAATCACTTGTAGCGATTTCTTTGAGATTGGGAAATTTTCTCTTATAAACACTTTCCAAATCGTGTAAATCTATGTTTTTTGTGTAACGAGAATAGTAAAATGCAACTTTAAGAAATTGAGCTTTAGCTTCTTCATATATTTCTTTTATAGAATCATTTTTTTTCGCAAATGTTTCTACTAACAAATCGACTGTTGCTATTGGCATAAAACGTAATAAAATTTGCATATACAAAGAAAATAATTCTTTTTTTGTTGTGTCGCTGCTTGCATCGGATAATCTTTTAGTAAATAAACGGGTAGAAGCGGCATTAAAATCATCATCTTCTAGTAGCAACACCATTCGACCATCGTTATCTTCCGCAGCCATTTCAGCTAAAGTTTCGATATCAGATTTTTTAATGGTTATGTTAAACTGTTTGCAATGCGCCATAATAGCTGCAACACATCGATAAGCGCGTTCTTTGATAGCTTTTGTCAGATAATTAAAAAGCGTTTCTTGAGTTGTCTTCTCAGCATTGTTAAGCAAAGATAAAAACTTGAGCCCCAAACTTTTCGAATTATCAAGACTTAGAATGACGTCTAATTTTGATGGAGACTGCCAAAATGATGAACTGCTATCTATTGAACTTTGCATGTTATATTATCTCATTGCTAAAAGAGGCAAATAATATTCTGACTTGTATTTAATGTCTATTAAAAAATCACTAACGATAAGAATGAATTGAAGGTGAGAACAATTATTGTGCGCCACGTCAGTTATTGTGTAATTTGTGTCGTGATTTCAAATCCGAAAAAAAATGTTAAAGGTATTTTATGTTGCCTGGAAGCTATCCATCTACAACCGTCTCGCGAAACAAAATCGGAAGGTTTCAAAATAGAAAAGAAAGAAATTAATAATGCACAAAAATTATGTCTGAAGCATTACAAACAATTCACTGACTTAATCCGTAACGATGCGGTGGATGATCTTATCAAATTATGCAACGATTATGAACGAGAAAGAAAAAATCCGAGTTCAGAAAAATTAAAATATCCAGACGATTTTTCAAAACAATTAGCTCAGGTGATTGTTAATTATACGCAACGGGAAGAAGGAAGCAATCCAGATAAAATTGAAAAAGATAAATTAAGGATGATGAAGATACTTCAAGGTATTTCTCCAGAATTACGAAATGAAGTTTTTGATATGATTGGAATTCCTAAGTATAAAAAAACTTTTAGATAATGCGTGCTATGATTTTTTCCCGATAAATCTGAGAAGAATAAATCTAATTTTAATATTGCCCTCAAATAGAACAATCTATAAAATCTCGGCAAGTTGCTTTTTAACTCACTGATCTATTTTTCAGCTTTTGAAGAAAAGAAACCGAACGCTTTTTTAATTTTATTGTTAGTATCTAGGCAAAGAAAGATGAAACATTTATTGTTTTTTGTGATTTTTATGTTGTTTTTTATCAACAATGTGTATGCAGATAATTCTGGAAATTCGATACAAACAATCACACCAGCGATTGTGAATGTTGGAAAATGGGCTGAAGGAATTACCTTTGACGGATCGTCTTATTGGGTTGCCGAAAGTGGTGATCGTAGTATTGTCCGCATTGATCGCCAAGGAAAAATTGAACGTCATGCAAATATTGGACGGTTGCCGGTCGATATGGTGTCTTTACCTGGTGGACGAGTCTACTCACTTGTGCATACTGATAAGATCATTTGGATGCACTCACCCGGTGTAATAAAAGGCATACGATTGACGACCTTACCAGAATGCCCACAAGCAATGACTGCGAGTAAACAAGCATTATGGGTATTAACATGGGTAGGCTGTAATAATGCGAAAACTCGCGTATTTAAAATTAATCCATCAACCGGAATGCAATCATCCACAGACATATTGGGGGCAGGGGGGCAATCATTAACGGCTGGATGGGGAAAAATTTGGGTAGCGCATTATTTTGCTCCTGTATTAACTGTCATTGATGAGCACTCATTAAAAAGTGACACAGAAAATTTTGATGGTGTTGATTTGTGGTCAATTACAGCTAATTCAAATAGCATTATTGCTGGCGGAAGAATGCACGAAGATAAAACTAAAGGACTGATTATTATAATTGATCCAAAAACCCATAAAGAAAAATTTCGATTGCTTACAAATCAAATGGTCAGTGTAATTGCTGCCAATGATGAAATTGTTGCTGGCATAGGTTCAGAAGGAAAGATTTGGATTGCATCCACCAAAGATTTGAGCTTACTGAAAACTATAAAATTAAGTACTGGTGAATTTCATCCAAGCTCAGCAGTTATTGTGGGTAATGATTTAATTATTACTGCTCAACAATTTAATCATGAAAATGGAGCCATATTTACTTTAACCAATGTTTATAACCACTCATCACAAGATATTGCTTCATAAACAAATTGTACTTCAAGAATCGGTACTTTATTATATTTCTTTAAAAAAAATGTATGATAATAGACTAATTTGCTTTAGAAAGTCAGATAAGAACTGCTATCCAAAATATTTTTTATTCCACAAGTTATCTAAAAATTCTTGCCATGGCAGGATTTCAACAGTTGTATTATTTATTGTAGTCAAAATTCGTTTTCTTGGCGCAAGACATACAACTAATGCATGTTTTGGTTGATAATCTTCGCAAAATGCGCGCATTCCTTTTAAATCACTCAGATCGGGTGAAGAAGAAATTTTTACTTCAATAGCTATTTCACCTTCATTCAGAACGAAATCAACTTCGAGTCCTGTTTTGCTGCGCCAATAATAAATATGCTCATCTAATTCATTTAATCCTAAATATGCTATTAATTCCATTAAAATAAAATGTTCAAATGAAGAACCTGCTATGCTTCCTTTTAAGTCTTCAATTTTTCTTTTAGATAGATAATTTGCAACACCTGTATCGAATAAATAAAATTTAGGAGTCGCCTGTATGAGTTCACGTTTAGCCTTTTTATGATAAGGATATATATAATACCCAATTAATGTATCAACTAATATTTGATAATATTCTTTTACAGTTTTTGCATCAATTCCACAATCTCTTGCCATATTTGCATAATTAAGCATTTCACCGTGACTATATCCGACAAGATCAATGAAACGTGCAAATTTATGCAAATTACGTACAAGTGCTTCTGATTGAATTTCTTCTATCAAATAGTCGTTTATGTATGCTCGCAACATACGAGTCGGATGATCTGATAAATAATGTGATGGCA
>JANWKO010000247.1 GCA_025451335.1 Gammaproteobacteria bacterium | reverse complement strand
TCAAGGGAATCTCCCTTATAAACAATCCCACCATTTGGACATGGATAAGCAAAACTCAGTGAATAAGTTATGCTAGTTATGATAATTATACTGATTTTTAGCAATGGATTATTCATAATAAAATTATAACATATTTGAATAATCCTCAATACGGCAGAAAAACCTCTTCTGCCGATTTAAGGTAACACTTTGATTTCAAAAAGACTTAAATTTATCAAATTAACCTTGCGGGTTTAAGCCACGATAATGCGAAGCCCACTATAAAACATTAAGTGGCGTAAATTTTGCATGCGGTTCACTCTCCATGCAAAATATATTTACGTCGGAGGCGTCCTTAATTGACTAACTGAGCCGCGGTCTTTTACTTGTTTCCTTAACCGCTTCCTCAACCAACTCAGGAAACTTAAATTCTGGTAAATTTGCCAAGTCTTTTAAATTGGGAATAACTTTAAATTCATCACCAACAGGGTACCAATTTTTTTCAAAAAATGAGTCGTCACTCATAAAGCCCATGACAGCATTTGGATCGTGTTTCATGAAACTTTTCTCATCGTAGAGTTTATCAAGATAATACCTCACTCCAAGTGAATCGCCGCATTGTGTATATAACTGTAAAGATTTAGATTGAGGATGAGATTCTTTAATAGAGTTATAAACATCTCCTAATAAAGGGTACTGTTCTAACGACCAACAGTTGCTATGATTTCCGATAAAAACTTTTGAACCATTATTCAGTGCATTTTCAATTGCTTTTTGTAAAACAGTAAAAAAATTCTGATCATTAAAAGCTGGTACAGCGCAAGGAAAAATCTGTATGGTTGATTCTGGAGAGCCGTTCAATTGATAAATATATTCAGCTGGATTATCTGTTAGCTTTCGAGTCACAGGTTGATGTTTTTCAAAATATTCTCGATCCGTTAAATCGTCACGACGAGCATCATCTCGTGAACTCCATCTTTCTTCAAAATCACGATCAATTATTAATATGCGCACTTTCTTACCGGCTTTCGCCATATTTTTAATATAAGTAGGTATTTGTTGCTCTTCAATACGCGCATCTCGATGTCCCCAACTACCAGAACCTATGCTAAGCAATAAAGCATCTTCTTTTATACCGCTGGAAAGAGCTTGTACTAATTGCGCCAATGGATCGCGTATTGGTATAGATTTCGATTCAGTTAAAGGCAAAGATTTCGAACCAGTTAAAGACTGTGATTTAGGGGAATAACTATTTGTAGGTGATGACATTCGATATCTAAACATTCAATTTACTCTTTATAGGTTAATTAGAAGTCGCGAGTGTACTTTGTTTAAGCATTATTGTCAAATAATTAGTGTAATAAATATCAAATGATAAAAAAATATTCTATAAATAATAAACCAGACGAATATAGTCACTTCTTTGTGTTGAGTTGGTTGTATGCATATATATTATTTATGTTCAATTTATTTGTATTATAAAAACTTAATAGATATACTTGTCAAAATTTTAATTCATTAACCTAAATATAGAACTTGCGATATTTAGTTTTACACACTGTCAATTCAGGAAAAAACATGTTAACCACTCAAAAGATTTCAACATCAGATCAATCCGATATTCAAACTAAATTGATCGATGCCATGGTAGAGACAATAAAAAATATCAATGCAAAACCAAAAGACGCACATGGCATTTGGTATCCAGATGAATATGAACAATATTGCAAAGAGAATGGAATTGAATATAAAAAAGAGTATATAACAGGGTATACAAATCCTGAATTTTGGGAACAGATTGGCGAAAGAGAAACTTTTATGATGAAAAAAGGAAAAAAAGCTTCCAATGCATTACAAGCTTTTCTAAATGGACTGACTTTAGGTGATTGTGGAAACATGATGGTTGCATGCCAATATGCTGCTTTACTTGAAGTATTTGGTGAAGAAAAATTTAATTTAATTTTTGATCCTGAAAGCAATCCTATTGTGATCAGCCAAATGATGACGGGCAATCCTGTGCAATCTAGCGGATACTTTTTTGAGTTTACACCTGGTGCTGAAGAAGCGTTAATAGGCACGGTCGGAAATCGTCCTATTAAAAAAGGTGATATGTGTCATATCGCAGGCGTTAGTTTTTACACTTTAAGACATCCAACCGGCACCTCAGCTGGTGAAAATGTAATATGTGTTGGAAAAAATGAGAAAGGTGAAGATCTTTTTTATGGCTTTGATGGCGCTTTCAAAGATAAACCCTTAACAGAACGTGAAATTCGATCTTTATTACTCGAAAATTACAATTTGCCAAGAAATCATTTTGATGAGGAATTAATTTCAAAAAAACCGAATCCTAAATATAAATCAATTCTCGAACTTGGCACTTTACCGACAACAAATCCTCTAGATTTAACTAAAGGTTTTCTAGTTGCATCCAGCATTGGACCTGTTTTACCACGTATTGAAAAATATGCGCAAATGGATTCCAAGGAAGCTGCAGAAAATTTTATGAAAGATTATAACTATTTTATTAGAAATCGAATGCTTAAATCATGGGAGCGAATCCCCTTAACATCGCTAAAATCAAGTTACGAGAGAATGCCAGAAAAAAGTTTTCTTCCTGATGATCTCACAATTAGTTTTAGTGATGATGACCACTCTCTCTTTAAGCTTGATCAAACCTTTGGACATGACGAGAAACGATTCTCGAAAACAAAAATCTTTCCTACCCCCAAGTTTTCTGAAATGACAGAACAAGGATATGTAAATAGATTCCTAAACAACCCCATTAATGAAAGTATAAAGCAACAATTAAGAGAAAAAAATGTTTCTCGCGAATTAACCTATATAATTATCAATGGAGGAATAGATCGCTTTATTCACTATCATTTTGTTAATATGGACCAATTAATTTGTTTCCATGAGAAATCCCCGTGGATATTAGATGCATTAAGAAGAAGTAATTTTACTGACGCAATTTATTCAAAAATTATAACCATTGACCAAATAGGTAAACTAACAGAAATTCAAGTCAAATCTTTGTTATCAGCTGAAGAAGGCGTGAAATTGAAAAATAAAATAGACGATTACATAAAATTTAATGATCAGCAATCCATTAAGTTATTAAAATTCAATACAGAAGATTCAGTTAGTGGTATCCCCAAATCTATATTCAGTAAATCAGAGCAAGAATATAAAAAAATTCTCGAACAAGCTAAAAAGGTTGAGAACGATCAAGCGCAAGCATTATGGGATAAAGATTATAGTTTAACTCGAAGAAAATATCCGGGTTAACTTGTATCGTCGAGCCAGTAAATAATCGTTTATTTTTTGCTGGCGAAGCAACTTCTAGAAAACACATAGCCACAACCCATGGAGCTTATTTATCTGGATTACGCGAAGCAAATCGGTTACTCAACTTAATCTAAACATGTCAGCCATGCACATGCCAAACACCATCCCATTCTTTTGGCGGTTTGTTAATATAATGACGACAGCGATGGATAAAAACTTTTACTACGGTATCTTTAGGATAATACTTCAAACAAGTTTTAAAAAGTGCTTTTGCCTCTTCCCATCGCTGATTAACATAGGCATCAAATGCTTCATCAAAACATTTACGATAAGTTTCAAGATCAAAATTTAAAGGTTGATTTTTTTCCGCTAACAATTCATAAATATTAAAACTAATCGATTTTCCTTTCAAAGCTATGCAATCAATCCTTCGCAAAATAAAATCATTTTTTATAATTTGATAAACTGGTTCACTTACCATAATACGTGTGCCATAAATTTTGTTTACTTCTTCTAATCGACTGGCAATATTAATCACATCACCTACAGCAGTGTAATTTATACGTTCAGAAGAACCAATATTACCTACAATAGCTTCGCCGATATGTATACCAAAACGTGTATTTAATATACTTTTATTCTGCGTCTGCCAAAGGGCATTAAGTGTGTCTAAACGCTCCTCACATAACAAAGCAACACGTGCTGCATGGTGGGTTGGTGCCTCAACTATAATAGGTGCCCCCCAAAATGCCATAATTGAATCGCCAATATATTTATCAATAGTACCTTTTTCTTGAATAATTATTTTCGACAACTCTTCAAAATATTCATTCATGGTTTCCATGAGTTCATTTGGATTAACATGTTCCGCAATATTTGTAAAATTTTTAATATCAGAAAATAAAATTGTCAATGTACGTTTGGTTCCACCAATTTCTACATCTTGTCCTGTTTTTATCAATTGGCGCACTAACCCTGAAGGTACATATTTTTTAAAAGATTTCAGTCCGATTCGCATAGCATGGATCGCATTTGAAAGCATATAAACTTCTTTAATTCTGGAATTTATGCGTTCATCATCATCTAATTCAAAACGGCGAATTTTTTCGGTTTGTGTAACTAATTTTTTAATGGGATTGATAACATAAGTAACTAGGGTTGAAACCACGATAAGTCCTAGCAATAAAATAAGTAATCCTATCAATGCGTCAATTAAACTATTCAATTTTAACTTGCCAATAAAATCGTTTTCAGGTGCAACAACCCCTACCAACCACGGATCTGCATAAGATGTTGGATTTTCTGCAAATGAATTAAATGCAGCCAGATAAGTTTGACCTTGATACTGAAAACTAAAAGTGGATTTTTTAGTCTTTTCAAAAATCTCAAAAGATTTAGCTATCCACTCCGGTTTAACCGAATGAATATCGGTTAATTCAGTAAAATGTCCATTAATATAAAGTCCAGGATAAGCAACCAATTTTCCTAATTTTGAGGCCACAAAGATAACGCCATTTTTACTAATTTTCTGACTGGCTATAAAATTTGAAATCCAATCCAAACGAACATCAATTGCCATAATACCTATAAATGTATTCAAATTATTATAAACAGGTGTAACGGCAGTAAATCCTAAATAAGGTAAATCATGAAATTGATAGATATCAGTCCAGATAAATTGCTTTGTATTTTTTGCTTTTAAATACCAAAATCGTTTTCTTGGATCAAAGTTTAAATTTGTTGAAAATTTTGTATTAATAACTTTACCTTCGTTATTCCTATAAATATATTTTTCGTACGATGGCTTGATACTTCGATTAATGACTTGTGATGTTATAATATTATCAAATTCTCTGCGTGCATTAATGACATTTCCATTTTCATCACTCCAATATATTTGATTGATGATATCAAATTGCTTCGTCAACATTACTGTATAATCTATCATGTGAGTAAAATTATTCGGATTAATCAACCCTTCTTGAATCATATCTGCTGCAGCTTTATCATCTTGTTCGGCATGATTAAATTCATCATCTAATTTACTGAAAACTGATTTCGAAATTTTTTGAATCAAATTTATTGATGTGCTAACTAATGTATTTGATGAATGATAATAATTAATAATTATCAGAGTTATGATTGACACAACAAATAAAGTAACAAAAATTGAGAGTATACTCACTCGCAATGTAATTAGAATATGTCTAATTTTTTCTGCAAGTGACTGATACATGTCGCTCCTTACGTGCATATAACTACTTGATTATATTCTAACATAGTTAACAATAAATTGGGTCAAAGCTATGCTTAGGTGCCCGTTTGCAAGCAAAGCCATTGGTAGTAAATTTTTTTCAGTTCTATAATTGCCTGATTTTATTGATTATCTTATTTGTTAGTAAAATTATGGTTAATGCGAGTGAAATATATTATAATATTTGTCATTAAATTTCTTTTCAACAACGCAGATGGTTAATCTAATAATGACGAAAATGAAACTTATATTTTTTCTTTTATTATTTTTGTGTACTTCTCTCGCTCATTGTTTGAATTCTTCTATTCATCCTGGTGCAGAACAAATAAATGCGTATCTCCCGTTATTGAAAGAAAAACGAGTGGGTGTATTTGCCAATCATTCATCTTTAATTGGGAATCAACACCTCATTGACGAGTTGCTTAATCATGGTATCCATGTAGTTAAGATTTTTGTCCCTGAACATGGATTTCGTGGCAACGCTGAAGCAGGAGGACGCGTAAAAGATTCCGTTGATAATAAAACTGGGATACAAATTATTTCGCTTTACGGAAAAAAAGTAAAACCAACCTCTGAAGATTTAAAAGATGTCGATATTTTATTATTTGATATTCAAGATGTAGGAGTACGTTTTTATACCTATATTTCTTCGTTACAACGTTTTATGGAAGCCGCAATCATTCATAACAAACCACTTATTATTCTAGATCGTCCCAATCCGAATGGTTTTTATGTCGATGGACCCGTATTTGATACCAGATTTAAAAACTTCACCGGCTTGCAACCTATTCCTATTGTCTATGGCATGACAATGGGCGAATATGCACAGATGTTAGTTGGGGAAGAATGGTTAGATGTAACACCAAAATCCAGAGCAAAAAAATTAGAATTTACAATCATTCCTTGTGCCAACTACACGCATAATAGCTTATATGTTCCTCCAGTTAGGCCTTCACCTAATTTGCCAGACATTCAATCTATTTATCTATATCCCTCTATTGGTTTAATGGAAGGCACAACAATGAGCGTTGGCCGTGGCACCGATACACCATTTAAAGTATTTGGACATCCCTCATTACCCACAAAATTTAGTTTTATACCAGTTTCTAAAGAAGCTGAGAAATATCCTCTTTACAAGAATCGAGTCTGTCATGGATGGAATCTGTCGGGTTCTCAAGCAGAAGTCTTAAAGAAAATAGATGGCAAGTTGCAAATCAAATATATTATAGAAGCTTATCGTCTTTTCCCTGATAAAAAACATTTTTTCCTCGGCCTCGGTTCCGCATCGGGTAGCAATTCATTCCCCAAACTCATTAAATCTGGTGCGAGTGAAT
>JANWKO010000246.1 GCA_025451335.1 Gammaproteobacteria bacterium | reverse complement strand
CAACGACCATACTATCATTCATTGCAGTATTTGCAGGTTTAGGGCTTGGTACAGAAAATCCAGACATATTAAGTGCATTGATATTAGTGATGGGAATTATTATAGGTTCTGCTGCATGGTGGTTTATCTTAAGTGGTGGTATTGCTTATATTTTACATCATCGTATGAACAAAAAAACCATGCGTTATATCAGCGTGCTGTCTGGCATTGTTATTCTGATATTTGGCGTGTTTGCATTGAAAGTTTGGTAAGAGAATCTGTTTAAACAGGCGAAAGCAATTTTTTGATTCATTTGAAATCTCAAGCAATTGAAGTGAATATTTAATAGGTATTTATTAACAGGACAATAAATTTTCCATACCCTGATGAAAATTTTAGTAGAAAACTTATTCAACTAGGCTTATAATCTATTATATTTTTGTAATATTTTAAGGAAAAAATATGCCAAAACCAAAAGTTAAATCCAAATCCAAAAAAAAATTAAAATCTAGCTCGCTTAAATCTAAGCGTAAACTTAAAACGAAAAAAGTGACTCCAAAGAGGAAACTAAAGTCTAAACTGAAGACGAAAGCTAAGTTAAAAAAAATGGCTAAAACAAAAGGTGTAGCTAAAAAGAAAGCTAGAGCTAAAACTAAAACTAAAACTAAAGCTAGAGTTAAAACAAAAGCTAGAGCAAAATATAAAGCTACAACAAAAGGAAAAATTAGAAAAAGTGCAAAAGCAAAGTCAAAATTAAAAACCAAGACAAAAGCAAAAACTCAAGTAACACTTAAAAAGAAGTTAATACTTACAGAAGAACAAAAAACAACTTTTTTAGAAGTAATAAAAAGAATCTTGGACATACGCAAAACAACAATCGATGGATTAAAAAGTCTTGATGCTATTGATCAAATATTAAATCCATATAATCAAAAATATACAGATACATATGGAAAATTTGATGCAATAATAAATTTTGCCATGATAGAACACGCTCAATATATTTCAGATACTAGTTTAATTGCTTTTAAAGATACGGGAAAAGATTCCATGGCATTGTATGCATTACTTGCTAAAATCGGAAATGGCGAAATTCAGTTTTCTGACGCGCTCGAACAAATGAATTTGATTTATGAAGATTCTTTAAAAGAAAAATCTGAAGCTAAAGATACTCTAGCGTAAGGGGTTATTTCTTATCACACCTTTACTCAAATCGAGCTCAGTAAGAACCACTGTTCGAATATTTAATATACTACGAAACTGTGAATTCTAACAGCCAGGTTTTCGACCGCTATTGAATATAATACGATTTGTCTCCTATTAACGTTGAAATTTTACATCGTAGATACCGTATTTTATACCCTATTTATTTACTTGCATATTGCTAAAATACCCTGTTCTGTCGATTAACCTAGTAAACTCCGTGGAGTGAAAAAATGACAATAGAAGAATTTGTTGAAATGTGTAAAAAACAGGATTGGCCCGCACTAATTAATTTTCTATCTTCAAATATCAAAGATTTATCATATAAAATTTTAGTTTCCTCCTATATCGGAACATATCACCCTGAAGCTGATAAAGCAAAAAAATACGGGCTTTCTGATTGGGATACAAAATTATCAGCTGATCTTGTTGGTCCTACGCTATCGTTATTTACTAGTGCGGTTGATTTGGCAGATTTCACCAATGCGTTTATCTTGGCAACGCATGCTAAAACATTAAATGATGCGAAAGTCGGTGACGCGATTGTGACTTATGTCAAAGCTAACAAAATGCGCTTTGGCCCGGCTTTCTTTGAATCCAAACAAGTAGAGGATGAATTAAAAGAAACAGCCAAAAAAGCTTTCGGTGATTTCAATTTTTCTAAATCAGATCGAGAAGCTTATTTCAAAAAAAAATTCATGAAGCAGGCACTAGATAAAATTACTTACTTGCAAGCGATCGATGAAGTAAAAGAACAATTAGAAAGAGTGCTGAATATACGTCCTAATCTTTTTCGTGTCAGTTTTTCCGAACCTGCTAGTCTGCGAGGAATTACTATGTTTAGTACGAGCGATGAAGGAGGTATTAGTTTTAATGAAAAAATTTCATCAGAAACAATCAAGCAATTTTCTCAAACATTGAAAGAGATAGGTGTTGATGCTAATTTCTATGATTATTACAGAGGCCGAGGCATTCAGATATTTGAAAAGCCTGAAGTATTTGCAAAAAAATTAGCAGAAGGCAAAAAATTAGAAGATGGAAGAAAATTGCAAGAAAGTGCGCCAAAGCCATTGGCTGTCAGCAGCGAAACAAAACCTTCTGATGATCAAGAAACATTATCTAAAAAATTAAGTATGTAGTGAGTAGCCAATTATGTTAAGAAAACGTATTGATTTTTATGTTACACGACAGTTAGATCTGGATAAATTATTGAAAGAAATTTGTGATCTCATTAATCGCTCTATCGAAACGAATAATCCAACATTGTTAGATGAATGGTTTGGCGATATCACATTTAAGGATTGCTTAGATAAACAAGAACGTGAAATGAAAATGCCGCATGATAAGGGTGCAATTAAATCTGTTAAAGACTTCGAAGATATGATTGAGTTGGATTATCGTTCAGTATTTTATGTTATTGGTTTTTACATAGCATGTTTGCGCGGCAGCATTCCTATTGTCGCACATTATATCAAGAAAGCTAAATTTCCTGGAGATGTAGACCGAGGATTTGGCTCAGGTTGGGGTCTTGAGCATATTGGTCAGAAAGATGCGTTGCGGGGGCCGCCATTACTGCTTGCAGTGCGCAGTGGCAATCTTGATTTGGTTAAGTATATTTATGAAAATACAAATGCAATGACTGAAACCTCGCAAGAACCTCCTAGAGAACGTACTGCATTAATGGAAGCAATAAAGCTCGGTAATGAAGGTATCGTTGAGTTTCTGCTGACACATAACGCTAATCCCAATGCTAGCATCCCATATGGTGAATCAACGCTGTATTTAGCAATTCAATCGAAAAATATCAATATCATTCGTTCATTAGTAAATGCTGGTGCAATTGTCACCACAGAAGAAGTTCATCGAGCGATTCGTCAAGGTGTTAGTCTCGAAATGATTAATTTTCTGTTATTGAATTGTGTCAATCGCGAAAACTTGTATCATCCTTTCCTCTTTTCAGCAATCGAAAGTGGTGATGTGAGCTTACTTCTTGCCCTAGAAAAAAATCCACTAGTTAGCTCATTTGATAAAATCAGCAAATTTAATGATGGTTCAATTGATGAGACCATGGTGCATTCAGCCGCAAAAAGTGGAAATGTTGAAATGATGAAATATTTGGCGGAAATAAGAAAAATACCTGTGAAAGAAATTTTCAAAAAAGATTTCATTGAATTGGAAAAACAAGCTGATTTGGATGCAGATAAAAAAAACCATCAAACAACCTATGAAAGAATTGACAATATTACCAGTCGACATTTATATGCCGCTGCGACTAGTCATTCTAATGACGCCAGTTTGCTGACTTACATTTGTGAAACATTGGCTTTAAAACCAACTGAAAAAATGATTAAAACTCTTTGCGATGACATGTCAATTGATCAATTGAAAGTTTACGCCTATCTTTTCCGTTTTCTGGAGAAACCACCGGTATCAGAGACGATATTAAATGATGTTGCATTTGGATTAGAAAAGCTGAGTCTAAGTCAATTGTTTCAATTATATAATTGTCCACTCATTGTAAACGGCAATCATCTTCAAAAGTACCATCACGGTTTTCGCGAGGAAATTGCTGCACTAATTAAAGAGAAAGAGAGTAAACTCGACATACTCGATATTTTGCAATTATTGAAGTCAGACAAAGAAACTGCAATTGGTGCGTTATTCTATTATTGTAATAATGAATTTGATAAAAATTCAGAAAGATTAATTTTTCTGTTAACAAAATTGACTTGGTCAAGTGGTATGTTTAAAAATGTGGATATTCAAGATTGTCGGGGAGATACGCTAGCCAAATTTGCACATCAGCGCTTCAGTTCAAATATTGTCGCGCTCTTGTTTGCCAGAGGTGCTGATTCGGATGTCCCAAATAATAATGGTGAAACCTTACTATACTTTGCATTGAGTCATTATCAAGAAGATAAATTTGAACAGATGTTAAGTTATACGACTGGAATAACTCATACGCTAAGTTATGCTTGCAAGGATCATTATGGCGGATATGAAGAATTGAAGAAATTACTCTCTTTGACAAAAGGTGAAACGCAAGGCGTTCCGATTGCCGAAATGGTTGATAATTGTTTGACAGCGGATAATATCAGGCGCAAGTTTCATATTTTATTTACTCACTTGTCCGAAGCAAACGCTAAGGCCATGGTTGCTTTACTTAAAGACGATCACTTTATTGCGGAACATAAGATTTCAAAAGATACGATTACTGAGATCTTTTTGTTGTTTAATTCTATCGATAAAGAGGAATTATCTGCTGAAGAAAAGGCGCGTCGTCTTGGCACGGTTTCGCCAGTCATAATTCATCTAGGATTATTTCATGCTAAATCAACAACAAAAGATTCTGCGATTGTAGCAGATAAAGTTAAAGCTTCTTTAGCTTAATTTGTCACAATAAAGAAATTCTTTAAGCATAGATAGGATTGGAGAATGTGATCACATTCCTCCAATCCTTTGCTATTTAGGTTTTCCCTTATACTGGATGCAGACTTAAATATGAAGAGGACTTTAGCTTTTGCTGAAGTTCAATTTTAATGGCACAATGATCTAAGAGATAATAATCAGGTGTACTAAAAAATAAACCATATGTTTTGCCTTTGTAAGATTGTATATGATTTTTCGTTATTTCAATCAACAAAGATTGTTGCTCTTTTTTCAAATCAAATTCATCAACCAATCTCTTTAAGTGTGACATTAATGTAATTTTATTTTCAGAAGAACATAATTTGGCATCGACAACAGTTTCTAATACTTCATCCAAATTGATTTTGTGTAGGAGAATAAATTCATTTATAGTTTTAAATTCATTATATAAATCATCACCAGATAATTTTTCTAAAGTAAGTCTACTATTATACCCTTCTACTTTTGTGGTGATACCAGCATTTTTTTGCCAAGTAAAAATTTTATCTAATCCTAAATCCGCCCACTCATTGAGTAATTTCATTCCAGCTTCATGATTTTTTAAACGAAATGCTAGGATATAAAACATTGCATCCGTATGGGCATCTTTAAACGGATGTGATTCAATAATATTTTTCAGTACTGCCAAATCAAGTTGCAATTGTGTAAAGTTTTTATTTTCAAATATAACTTTACTATCACTAATAGCAATACGATAGGTTGGGGTTTCCGGCCAGAAATTATCAATAAATGTCGCTTTGGGGAAAAAATCTTCTGGATATTTTCCTAATGTTGCTTTCCATTCTTCACGATGAAGAATCATATCAATTATAAACAATATTTTTAAATCATTGTATTCTGAACTTAAGAAAAAATTTGGTATAATACGTTCAAGTAAATTTACAAAATACAATAATTTAAAATAACTTTCATACATATTACCACTACTATCTCTTTTTAATGAATCAAGTCTAAATCCTAATCCCTGACCAAAATCCATATCAACCAAAAGCCACAGAATTTTAGACATATCAAATTTCTGATATTTTAGTAACGAATCAACAAGAAGATAAATCAAATCTTTATAAACATTTCCTCCTGTTCGCCAAACATGCAAGATTAAATCATGCCATAATTGCAAAAAAGGCGTATAATTCACACCATCAATTTTGTCCATATGTTTTAAACCAGGATAGGGTAATTCAACTAGTCTTTTATAATTTTTACTATCAAGAAATGTTTTTAATAAATCTCGTGTTGATAATTGACCGGCTCTAAACTCTGGATAAGCTGTATCAGCATGATGCACCGCCTTTTGTAATTTGAGTAGTGCAGCTGTAGTAGGCAATACGATCGATGCTATTGAAGTAGTTGGATCTTTTTCATTGTAATTTGCTGAAACAACTAAACCTGGGTGTTGTTCTCCTAGATTTAAGATTGTAACCATATAAGCATAAAGATGTACCAATGAAGCAACATTGTGGTCATATGGATACATGCTAAAATTAAAATTTGATCCTTCAATAGAATAATCTATAACTACTGGAAAATCATTCTTAAGCTTAGCATTTAGAAATTTAGTTAACGTTTTAAAACTCTCTTCAGAGGGAAGGCTATCAACTTGTTTGATTAACTCATCTTTGTTCTCAGTTGAAGTTGCAGTTCTTGTGAAATATTTTTTTAAGTAATCACGATAAAACATACTAAAATGACTGTCAGTATAAATTACTCTTTTACCTAACAACGTTAATAGCAATAAAGCTTCATGTTGAGGTGGGATATCAACTGTTAAATAAGTTCTTTCGCCAGGTGGTAATTCTTTTAATGATGTTTTGAATTCCGCAATGTCTTCTTTTGTTGCATATTTAATAGATGCTGGATCATAAGGACCATCTTTATCTTCAAAAGAGTGTAATGAAACTTTGGTACGTCCAAATGCATCTTTGAACTGTTCAATTCCAGCCCACCATAAAATAGTAGTCGAAAGTTGATAAGAATTAATCAATTCGAGTCTGAAACATTTGTACATCGTGATGAGAAAATCTGGGCTTTTAAAATCTAAATCCAACCAATTACCTTTGCGAATAGCCGTTGCTTGTTTTTTATACGCATCACCTACTGGTTCGATTGTAGATGAACTTTCTAGCAATTGCTTAACCATGATGCGTTTATATTCATCACTAAAATGTAGTGACGCGTTTTTTTCTGAAATATGAACAGTAAGTAAATCCTTAAATAAACTCTTTTGAGATTTAGTGTCTTCTATTATTTTTTGTATTATTTTTTGCGATATGAGTTCTATTTCTTCAAAACGGCAAGCAGTCATGTGTTAAACCTTGATATAAAAGAATCGAATTCTAAATTTTAGATTTAATTTTGTCAAACTGATAAACTTTTGATTAGTGATTTTAGTTGGGTGTAATATTAATTGGATATTATTTGAGATTTTAATT
>JANWKO010000245.1 GCA_025451335.1 Gammaproteobacteria bacterium | reverse complement strand
TAGTCATCCAATGATTTCGCATGCTTGGATGAAGCGTAATTTATTGTTTTTTTTATTATTTCCATTGCTAAGTCTTGTTCAGTCTTCCTTTGTGTTGTCGGCGCCGATTATTATAATATTAAATTTGTTAGGTTTTTTTGCGTTGAATATGGTTTGCCATGGTGAAATTGTCGCTACACGTCCGCAAAAAGAATATTTAACTGAATTTTATATTTGGATTGCTTTAGGCGGTTTTCTTGGAGGTGTATTTAATGGCGTGATCGTGCCACATATTTTTAATGGCATGTATGAATATTTTGTTGCTTTTTGTTTGTGTGTTTTTTTTCGTCCTAGTTTGCCAAATAAGTTCTCCTCTAAATTTGTTTATCTCACGCCATTCTTCATTTTAGCTATTTTAATTACTAATTATTTTTTGGCTCCGTCATTTACGTTGAGTCAACTTAAATGGATTGATTTATCAATACAGTTAGGAGCAATCTTGCTGATTTTTTTAAGTCAACAACGAACTTGGATTTTAACAATCAATATTGCTATCTTGCTTTGTTTTGCGCAGAGCGTTATAAATTTCAAACAAAAAGATTTAATTTGGCAAGAAAGGAATTTTTTTGGAGTAGCAAAAATTTATAAAAATGATCAATTTAATTTGCATGTTTTGATGAATGGGAAAACCATTCATGGTGTGCAAAGTCTTAATCGATCTGCTGAATATAACCGGAGAACTTCTTATTATGATCCCATTCAATCCGTTGCCAATTTAATTATCTCTCATGACAAACCTTTGAGAATCGGTATAGCTGGTCTTGGGGCGGGTAGCTTAAGTTGTCAATTTCGCAATCAAGACAATATTACATTTTTTGAAATTGATCCAAAAATTGTATATATCGCAAAAAATCCACGATTGTTTAATTATTTGAATGAATGTCCACCAAAAGGAGGAATAATTATTGGAGATGCTAGACTAAGTATTTCTGCAGCTGTCGCGCATTCTTTTGATGTTATTATTATCGATGTCTATAGTTCTGATGCAATTCCTATGCATTTGTTCACATTGGAAGCCATGCAGTCCTATTTAGATAAACTGGCGCCAGATGGGGTTTTAATTTTTAATATAAGCAGTCGTTATTTTGATTTTAATCCTATTTTTTTAGGCATGGCAAATAAATTAAATTTAATCGCCTTAAACTATCAATCGACTTCACACTATAAAAATCTACAATTAGCATCGCAATGGGTTCTTTTAACTAAGGATGTGAAGTTATCACAAAAACTGCAAATTATGTCACAGTGGAAAAAATTGCCTGTTCAAAAATCAGTTTTATGGACCGATGATTTTTCAAATATATTAACAATTTTAAAAATTTTTTGATTAAATTTAGACGTCAAAAAATTTGGCTCGATTTTTTTTCCTTCTCAAATTACGTCGCTTGACACTTTCTTTGCAAGCTTATCAAGAAGCCATGGCCGGATTGGTATCTCCTGGGTTTTCGAGCATGTTTTCTGCTCTGCCTCGCGCGCCTGGTGGACCTGTTGATTCTATTCGATCCGCTGAATTTAAACCGTCACGAGTTTAACTGTCTTCGACATGACTCCCTTAGGCAACTAAGGGATCGATCCTATCTATTTCGTGTGTTTTGAAAAATATGCAGGTACAATAATTCTTAAATTCAGAGGTCACAAGGAGGTGGCTGAATGAAAAGAAGTATTATTTTTTCTATTACATTGTTGGCGATGAATTCGTTTTGTTGTTTAGCAGCATATGTGCCTCAAACCACGGGCAATCCGGGTTCTCCAAGTGCCACAACAACTATAGATGGTTTGCAACTGCCACCTCCACTTCAAACTTTCAAGGGCAAAATCGAAAAAAACGCTGTTGATTCTAAACCATATTGGCCGTCACGAATTGTTCCACCTAAAGATGCTCCAAATATCTTGCTCATTATGACAGATGATGTTGGATTTGGTGCTCCATCAACTTTTGGAGGCGTCATTCCTATACCTACATTAGATCGTATAGCTAATATGGGACTATGTTATACTCAATTTCACTCAACGGCTTTATGTTCGCCATCAAGAGCTGCTTTGATTACAGGACATAATCATCATTCAGCAGGATTTGGTGTGATTTCAGAACAGGCAACTGGTTTTCCTGGATATGATTCGTTTATTACTCGTGATAAAACGACCATTGGCCGAATATTAAAAGAGCATGGCTATTGGACATCGTGGTTTGGTAAAGATCATAATACCCCGGAATTTCAAACCAGTCAGGTTGGTCCATTCGATCAATGGCCTATCGGCATGGGTTTTGACTATTTTTATGGATTTGTGGGCGGCGATGCCAATCAATGGCAGCCCAATCTATTTCGTAATACAACGCAAATTTATCCCTTTTACAATCAGCCAGGTTGGAATTTGACAACAGCGATGGCAGACGATGCAATCGAATATTTAAAACGTATTACGGCAATAAATCCTGATCAACCTTTCTTTATTTACTATGTACCTGGTGGCACCCATGCTCCATATCATCCAACACCAGAATGGATTCAAAAAATTAGTGACAAGCACTTATTTGATAAAGGTTGGAATGTTCTGCGGGAACAGATTTTTGCAAAGCAGAAAAAGCTAGGCATTATTCCCCAAGATGCGAAATTAACACCTTGGCCGGATAAATTATTAAAACGATGGGATCAACTTTCTGCTGACGAAAAGAAATTATTTGTTCGACAAGTAGAAGTTTATGCAGCTTATCTTGCTTATACTGACCATGAAATTGGACGAGTTGTTCAAGCGATAGATGATATGGGTAAGCTGGATAATACATTGATCATATATATTAGTGGTGATAATGGTGCTTCAGCGGAAGGTTCTTTTAATGGAACACCGAACGAAGTTGCCTCGCTACAAGGTGTGAATATTCCGGTTAAAGATCAATTAAAATATTTTTATGATGTATGGGGTTCTGATCAGACATATCCTCATATGGCAGTAGGTTGGTCGTGGGCATTTGATACGCCTTTTTCTTGGACGAAACAAATTGCATCGCATTTTGGTGGGACCAGACAAGGAATGGCAATAGCATGGCCTAAAGGCATTAAAGACAAAGATGGTACACGTAATCAATTTCATCACATCATTTTAAATTTACAGGTAAACTAAATAAATTAACGCTGACAATAGACCGTCCAAAATTGTCTCCAGCAGATATAAAGGAGTTAATGTTAAAAGGTAGTCGTAATAATCAAGCAAGTGAATAATCACATTATATTTTTAGGAGTAATCATGGAAAGGAGAAAAAATTTTTTTAAGTTAATCCCGACTGCATCTGTTGGGTTGGTGTTATTAGCTACTTGTTCAACATTATTTTCACAAAACAATAGTAGTCCGAATGGTGCTAATCCTGTAAGCACAACTATCGCTAATACTACTAATGGTACTAAAACGAGTATTACAAATAATGCAGCTAATACCACCAATACAGTTAATACCACTAATACAGCTAATTCAACAAATGCAGTTAATGCCACTAATGCAGCTAAAACAAAAAAACCAAATATTATTATGCTGATGACGGATGATACTGGCTGGAATGATTTTGGCGCTTATTCTGGAGGTGGTTTGTCATTAGGTCATCCGACTCCTAATGTCGATCGTATGGCAAAAGAGGGTGCAGTGTTCACGAGTTGGTATGGACAAGCCAGTTGTACAGCAGGTCGTGCTTCTTTTATCACTGGACGCATACCAATTCGATCTGCTTTATCAATTGTAGTTGCTCCTGGGGATCAAAATTATCTTCGCAAAGAAACGCCAACGATTGCGGAATTTTTTCAAAAAAAGGGTTATTCCACTTATTTTTCGGGTAAATGGCATTTGGGTGATAAACCTGATGCCTATCCGACTCAACATGGGTTTGATGAAATGAAGCATTTTGCCGCTTATTATGCGGGAGTTTATGCTTACAATGATACATCAAACTGGTTCCATCCATGGTTTCCTTCTTACAACCCCAATTTTAATAAAATTTATGATGATATTGTTAACTTGGGAGAATGGGAAGGGACGGCAGGTAAAGCAGCTAATATGGTTGGAACGATAAATTACGATAATATTGCTACTTTCGATGTAAGACAAACAGATTCCGCAGTTGCTTATATCAAACAACATGCGAATGATACAAAACCATTTTTCATGGATGTTAACTATATCAAAATGCACAACCCAACTAATCCGGCTCCTGCTTTTCGTGGTAAATCGCATCTGGGCAATTACTCGGATTCGCTGATGGAATTGGATGCTAACGTGGGTCGGGTTCTTGATGCACTTCGTGTTTATGCACCCAACACCATCGTGATTTTAACTGCTGATAATGGAGCTTGGTTGGATGCTTATCCGGATGCGGGAACTACTCCATTTCGTGGCGAAAAAGGCTCTTCGTTTGAAGGTGGCTGGAGAGTTCCAGCTATTATGTGGTGGCCAAACCATATTCCAGCCGGTTCACACTATGGTGAAATGATGTCGCATATCGATTGTTGGTCTACGCTTGCAGCGATGGTTGGTATTACTCCGCCGCCGTATGGTGAATGGCAAGACAATAATGGTAAGGCAATTTATTTTGATAGCATTGATAACAGCGCTTACATCTTAGGGAAAACGCAACATTCTGCTCGGAAATCCTGGATATATATCGATGGTGAAACTTTTCAAGGTGTACGCGCAGACATTGGCGGTGACCCTAAAGAAACCTGGGTAAATATTGCTTGGAAATATTTGTACAATGCAAAAGATTCATGGCTGGGTGTTCAAGCTAATCTGGGAGCAATAGGCGCTCTATATAATCTGACCATGGATCCTTTTGAAAAATACGATATGATTTTTAACGGAGCAGCTCCAATGCGTGTATTATCTTCTTCGCCTGGTAAATTTTCCGGCCAAGATAATGGTTGGGCTCTGGCTCTTATTGGTCCTGTTATGGAAGAATTTGATCAGTCAATAATGAAGTATCCTAGCATCAAACGATTTCCAGGCGGTGCTTCTACGGATCTTATTCCTAATTTGCAAAATCCAGACAATCCTTTGCCATTATTGAAAGGAATAACGATACCAAAGGTTGGGGGCAGTGGTGGTTAAAATCAAATTTATTCTCTACAACTAGTTGCGGTCATATTAGTATTGGTGGGGTTTTAAATTAATAAAACGCGCTATTAAAAGTAGCGCGTTTTTTTAAAGAATTTCTGAGAATTTAATCAAAGATTTTCTGAAAAATTTACATGATCGTTCCTTTAGGATTTTCTTTATTTGTTTCATCAGGAAGAGGTATAAACTCTCTATCATCGTGAGGAATTTTGGGAAATCGGCTGCCAGGTTCTCCCGGGCCAGAAGCCCAATCCGATTTAGCTTTTTCAATTTTTTGTTCTGAACTGGATACGAAATTCCAATAAATATATCGTTTTCCAACGGGTTTTCCACCTAACAGCATTAAATGTGAATCATCCAGGGCCTCAATAATCAAGCTGCCGCACTTCTTGCCTACTGCCATATCCCATTTATCTATCTTTTGATTATTGATATGGACACAGCCATCGACAACAAAGACAGCGCCTTCGAGACCTTGTAGAGGAAAAGTCAGTTTTGTTCCTTTTGGGAGTTTGACATCAAGATAAAAAAGGTCGGATTGAACGGTCACAGGACTCTTGCGATCAAACGCAGTGCCAAGCAAAAGTGTTAAAAGCACACCATCCATTTCAAATTTAGGAAGCGATTCGGCAGGATAGTGAATAAAACTCGGAGATTCTTCTTCGAATTCTTCGGGGAGGGCAACCCAACTTTGAATTCCATTCAAGCGACTACCGGATTGTCGCAAATGATCAGGGGTTCTTTCTGAATGCACAATTCCATGTCCCGCAGTCATCAAATTAATTGCGCCTGGTTCAATGAGTTGATCGGATCCAAGGCTATCACGATGACGAATCGCACCTTCAAAAAGATAAGTCACAGTGGCTAAATTAATATGCGGATGAGGACGTACATCGACACCATGACCAGCCGAAAACGTTGCGGGTCCCATGTGATCGAAAAAAATAAATGGTCCAACCATGCGATGTGTAGCGTAGGGCAGAATCCTGTGTACGCTAAATCCACCTAAGTCGCGTTCCCTAGGAGTAATGACTAATTCGATATCTTCCATGTTCACTTTTTCCTTAAACTATAGAGTTATGTACTTAATATTTTATAGTATTTTATTAATTGAACAATATCGCTTGTGCAATCGTGTTCCAAAAATTCTTTTTTCCCCAACGCTTCTTCCGTTGAGCAAGCACTCAAGCAGAAGGGCATGCTATCATTTAGGTCTAGGAGTTGATTTCTGATCTGGTTTTTTCTCATTTTTATCTTTATCCTTCGAAAAAGCCCAACCCATCACGCCCCCACCGAATAGCCTTATTTGCGGCTCTTGAATGTTAATGACACATAGATTTGCGTCTCTTGAATTGACTAAGCAAAGAACTGAAACTATAATATAGATCAAATTTTAAATAGTTGAGCGCTATATGCAGTCGTGTACCAATCCAATCATTGAAGCTATAATATTGGGCAAAAATTTATCAAAAGAAGAAGTCTATGCGCAATTAAACCAAGCTTATCAACAGTTTGCACATGTTGGTCAAAAAGCTAAAGACGCTCAAGGACGTACCCCTTTAATGATTGCGGCTCGAGAACTTAATGAACATGCGGTTGAGTGGTTGTTAGATAAAGCGCAACATAAGAGATTATCTTTCTTCAAACATATCCCCGGAATAAATGCCGTAGACAAATCAGGATGTACTGCTCTTGCCTATGCTGTTGCTGGTGAAGATGCGGAACAAGAATTTAAATCAGAATCCCAACACATTGAACCCGTTCAGAAGCGACGTAAAATCATTGATTTACTTTTGAATCATCAAGCCGATCCTTTAAAAGTATGTTTTGGAGTGAGTGCTCCAACGGTTGCTGCAAAATTCAAAAATTATTATTTTTTAAGAAAATTTTTTTCCCAGTTTCCGATGTCAAAGTATAAATACGTGGTTAAGAATCATCATGATATAAAGAGTCACTCGTTTTCAAATGGGCTTCATGAAAATATTTATAGTGAAATTCTCAAGATTGGAATGGAGGCTAAAGATAATAATTTACTTGATTTTTTATACAATAATAATTTTTTTATTACTGCTTCGTTTCGGATAAATGAATATTATGATGGTTCTTATACATACGAAGTGAATGGCTTTATGGGCCCTTATAAATTTCTATATGCTGATGTTTTCTTAGCTATTCAAAACAGAGATTATGATCGAGCAGAATTATTATTGAGGCATGATTTGTATGAACTCTCAGAAAATATTTTGGATCATGCTTTGATTTCTATACACGATGTTCATAATGTTAATCTATTAAATCGAGCTATCGATTTTATAAAGTTCGTAGTAAAAAATGGCTTTGATTCTCGGATCGGAGACAGTGAACAAGAGCTTCGTGAAAGCTGTAATCACTATGATTTTATTAGTAATCATAAATTTTTAAGTTTGCCGCAAAAAAAAGAATTGTATAAATGCTTGAGCAGCATGGGCTTACATTCTACTGAGAAAGATAAAGATGAATTGAATTCGCAACTAGATGAGAAATCTCTTCAAACTTCAGCTGCTCCAACATCGGTAATCTCAGTTTCACCACAAGTTTTATTCCCGGTAGTGAAATCATTAGAGCAGTCCAAACTTGTAGATGAAAAACAGCATGAAAAGAAGGCTTTAGAAAAAGAAGGATTGGAAAAGAAAGACACGCTTGAAAGCAAATCGATTGATAATGAAGAGTCACCAAAATTACCCAAAACTATAAAAATTGAACATTTAACTCGAGTGAAACCAACTAAATCCTCAATCTAAATTCGGCAGAAGAACTATACTTCGAACGCCTAATTCGTGCTGAATCAAGAAACTTTTTTCTCTTTTTTGGAATGGGTAGAACCTGCATTAACCATTTCTTGTGTCATCGCCAATCGAAACCCAATATGTGACATAGGATTATAGGGATCCGTTCCACGACGCGCACTGGGTCGATAACTCATACAAAAATTTTCATCACATAAAAAAGATCCGCCTCGTATCACACGCTTGGGCGCATCACTCGGTACCCCAGCATCATCTGGATCATAACTATTTGAAGGCCCTGTTGGATTAAAAGTAATTGTATTTTCTGCATCTTTTGAAAAAGCATCGCTACGATACCAGTCAGAAACCCATTGCCAAACATTTCCCGCCATATCATATAATTGATAGCCGTTAGGAGGGTAGCTCGCAACATTTGATGTGGTAATTTTGTTTTTATAATTTGAATCAACGACAGGAAAATTCTCACCCGCAAATGTATTTGCCATTTTTTTTCCGTGCGGATTATATTCATCGCCCCAGTTATAATTTGCTTGTTGTAATCCGCCTCGAGCGGCATATTCCCATTCGGCTTCGGTCGGTAATCGTTTACCTGCCCATTTTGCAAAAGCGAGAGCATCATAATAAGAAACTTGAACCACAGGATAATCTTCTTTACCCTCAATGTTGCTGTCAGGACCTTGGGGATGACGCCAGTTTGCTCCAGGCACAAATTGCCACCATTGTGAATAATCATTTAAAGGAACGGCTTCTTTCGTGCCAACAAAAACCATTGCACCAGGAACCAGTTTGTCTTCAGAAGGTTTGGGTACGCCAGGTGGAAGTTGTACTTTCAATGTTTCCCAATCGGGTTTTTGTTCAGCTGTAGTGACATACCCCGTTGCTTTAACAAACTCAGAAAATTGAGCATTGGTTACATCATTTTGATCTATCCAAAATCCATCGACACGCACTTTATGAATAGGTTTTTCATTCACTTTGGCAAGACGACTATCACATCCCATGACAAATTCTCCGCCTGGGATCCAGACCATACCATTTGGTCCATTTTTTTCATTACCAACGATAATTTGCTTAGAATGAATCGAAAATGAAATTGTAATATAAAAACAAAATAAACTTAAACATCCTATTGAGAAAAATGTTAATAATTTAAATTTTCGCATATTCCATTGCCTATTGTGAGTTTATTGTTTTTTATGGTCCCAGAGAATTTCTTCACTCTTTGATTCTTTTGCTAACATTCTTGCAGCGACAAATAAAACATCCGATAAACGATTTACATAACGTAATATTTCCGGATTCAATGTTTCTTCACTGTGTAGAGTAACAAGAATTCGTTCTGCACGACGGCAGATCGTGCGAGCGAGATGACAAGTTGCAGATTTAGGATTTCCTCCGGGCAGAATAAATTCTTTTAACGGAGGAAGGGTAGCATTCCATTCGTCTATCCAAAGTTCTAATTGAGATATTTTTTCTGCGGAAATAACAGGGTGATGTGGTGGACATAACTCACCACCCAGATTAAATAAATCTTGTTGAATTTGTTGAAGCGATATTTTGATTTGTGAATTAGTCACATCAAAAGCGAGGATCAGGCCAATCATACTATTTAATTCATCGATGGTCCCAACGACTTCAACACGAGTGCTATCCTTTGAAACTCTATTGCGAGCATCCAAGCTCGTTGTGCCATCATCTCCTTTCTTTGTGTAAATTTTTGTTAATCGATAGCTCATGCGCGCTCCTTGGATTTAAGTTGTTATTGTAATTAAATTACTGTCTAATGACAATTACGCAAGTCAGAGCATTTGGTCTCTGAATACACGTCTGTTCGTCCTAGATATGTTATACCTATCTTTATTAAACAAAAAAATTACTTAACAAAATGAATTGCATCTCATTTTTATATTGTTTAAAGTCGCCATTTCAAAGTCTTCAAGGAGAACAGTATGCTAAAATTGATTATAAAATATGTAGGTTCCTCGTCAGTTAGTGTAGGGGGAGAGCAAGCAGCTGTAGCCCCGAGTATTCGCTTTAAATTTGAACCATCTGAACCTTCTCTAATAAAAGAATTTATGACTTCTTTGAAGGAAAATTATATTGTTTATTTTACCCAAACTGAACCCACTTACGGTATGGGTGTAGCTGATGTACAAGCAAGACTACAAAAAGAAGATCCCGGTTATGTGCAAGTCTATGCTAATAAAGCAGATTGGCAAAAAATAGGATTTATGGAAATTCTAAAATCTTTTTGTACAAAGTACAAAGAAGTATCTTTAGAAATTATTAAACCCTTAGATGGTCAATTAAATCGAGAATTTTATAATTTGCTCAAATGTCATTTTGTTAATGAAGCAAAGCTTTTAGATTCTGCAAAAGTTGATACTCAAGAACAGTCAATGCGTTTTAGTTTTTAGTGAAAAAATTTTTTGATTTTTTAAATAATTCACAAAATTTTTGAAATTATAAATTATTTAACAGCTTCAAGTTGAAATTTAAATTAAGGAAAATAAAAATGTCTAGCTCACGTGAACTAACTGCCGAACAATTTGTTCAACAAGTCTCACAATCCGCTTTTGATTTAGCTATATTGGCCGAAACATTTAGAGAAATAGAATTTCCATATAGGGCAAATCAAGATTGGAATTTTCGTTCTGATGTTTTGGTAAATTTATTTTTGTCATTAAAGGCTAATCGTGACGTGAAAGAAATAGAAGCCATATTTATCAAAAATCCTGTACCAAGTAATAAAGCCTATAGAATTAATATTTCAATTGAAAGTTCATCTAAAACAGTCGAATTGTCCAGTTGCGAATTTGTCTCAACAGAAAAAGTTTTAACACAATTAAAAAATCTGGGAAATCTAAAGCAGCAAGATGATATTACTCAACGATATTATCAAAGACAATTTGAATTCTATTCAAATAAGACAAACAAACTGAAATCAAATAAAAATTCAGCTAAATTCGTCGATAAAATATTCAATTTGATCAATCCATTGGAAAACTTAACTTGTGGGTCTGCTAACGCAGTAAGAGATGGATTAATTAATATTTATTCACGCAATGAAAAATTAACACAAAATTTAGCTAATGAAATTGTTTTGGCTATTTTTGTTGGGCGCGATATTTTAAATGCTAGAAAAACAGAGTTACATCCGGTAGTTGCAAAAGTGATTGCTTCCGTTGCTGATAATTATCTCGAATATGCCAAATCTATGAAGATTCCAGTATCGAAGAAAACCCCAGATATTGAATTAAAAGATGACAGTCCAATACTTCCTACTCGAGTTATTCATAAACCGAAATATCTAAATCTCCGACCCTCATCTGTGTTTTCGCATAAAGTCTCAGGATTATTTGCACGCCACAAAAAAATCGATTTAGATGATGCTACAGTACCATTGCTACAAAAGCCAAGTGTAATTATTTAAGCGATTTTCAAAATGATAATGAGAAAAAATCTAGAAGAGAAGGTGAATAGCCTTCTCGATGTTTTATATCATAATAATGTTCTAGGGTGAGGCACGCCGGAGCATTGCGCGACTGGAGTCTTTATTGTAATTACTATTTGTTTTAAAATAGTTATCGCAGAGTTAAATTTAAAGGATTAGTATGAAATTAATTCGCTATTGGTATATAAACCTTATTATAATTATTTTGGGATTTGCTTTGCTAGAAGGTGCGCAAATTCTTATAGGACAACGGACCCCACCCACATGTAATATTATAGATCGTTTGCATATTTTAACAGATGGATGGAATCATTATTTTCATTTACATACCAAGATTACTAATTTTATTTTGATTACTACTTCATTATGGTTTGATTTGAGTTGTCTTTTCTTAGCTTTTGTATCCTTTTTGGGTCCGTCCATTCGACCATTTTTGTCATTTCTTATCGCCTTATTACTTAGACAGTTCGTGCAATTATTAGTGTCGCTTCCTATCCCGGCAGGTATTATTTGGTATTATCCTGGCTTTCCTTCTTTATTCGTTGACTATGCAACACAAGGGGACTTATTTTTCTCTGCCCATACTTGTGTAGCTTTGATTTGTGCTATAGAACTTGCTCGATTCAAAAAGACTTGGTTGACGGTAATGGGATATTTGTTTTTTGTTTACTTAGTTTCAATGGTTATTGTATTCCGTGCTCACTATACAATCGATGTTTTTACCGCTCTGTTCGTTGTCTTTTTTGCGAATTCAGTTTCTAAAAAACTATCTTCCAATTTGAATACTGTTTTTTTAAATTCTAAGTTATCTCTCTAATATGAAAAAGGCATCACATAGTAGTGATGCCTGCTGATATATTAAATTAGCTTATCTTCTAAAACTTTTTGACGATTCAACTCCATGATCAGATTCCATTTTGTCAGTCGTTGCGTCTGTTTTAACTCTTCTTTGTAAAATTAGGGGCTCTTCTACGGCCTGGCGCACTCGGTTTGCGAAGGAACAATTATCGTCTTTTACAGGAACATTAAAATGTTCTTCTCTTATGTCATATACATACATTGGGTTTACAAACAATTTATTTCTTTGCATAAATGAACCTTAATTATAATTAATATTAAAGCAAGCACTATATCATATGCTGCATCTATATTCTCGCTATACGTGAACAAACCTAAATTTGGTTCTTATCCGTAATTCATCGTATTTGCTGTAAGCATTGAGCGCCGAATTTAAGTCTATTGATAAATTAATGAAACTAAAAACATATATTGTTAATTTGCAATTCAATTAGAATTCATTACAATGACCCCATTTTAAATTAAACCGTTTAGGACATGACTAATGTTAAGTCAATCAACGACAATACAAGACGAAAAGAAATATATTGAAGCCTGTAATGAAATCATCCTCTCTATCCCAGAAGAGGAGAGAGCTTCTGTCCTTGCAGAATTAGACACTAGCGCAGTTTCTAGACGAGCTGAAAAATTACAAGAACAATTAACAAGAGAGTCGATTATTATATAAGATGAGAAAGAATCCAGAACCTTGTTTTTGGCAGCTTTACAACTTCTCAGACAGAACAAAATATCAGTTGGACAATTTGCTACTTTGCATGTTTTAGACGCAGCAGTTCGAACTTTAATTAATCATCTCACTTCGTATCTTGTCCAAAGCTTTTTAGATAGTGAAAAAAACCTTCAACGAACCACAAGCGTATTTCCAGTATCAAATTTTAATAAAATGCCAACAAATGTCCGTAGTTTTTTATTTAATCAAATCCTGCTCCCAAAAGAGGGAGTCTCAGTATATGAATTACCTCTGGTTCAACAAAATCCATTATTAAAAAGTTTCTTTAATTTTACTGACTCTGAATGGGTTGAGTTTTCCATGCAAATGAATGCAGCACCCAAATCAGAACAAAGTTATTATGTTTTAGTAGCGCCCAAAGAAGGGTGTTATTCACCTCTCATTTCTGCTGTCAATCATGCATTAACCTGTATGCGAGAACTCACTTGGAAGGCTGCAACTAAAGATGGCGCATTGATTGATGAAAAAATCATGTTAGTGCCCAGTTTTACTATGTTTCAATCTGCTATAAATGCTAAAGCAAACACATTGAAACGTAAACCAGTTGAACTCATCCCTACTTATGGCTATATCGAAGCTGAGCATTATGCAGCTTTAAAAGCGTCTGGAAAGCTTGCTTTTGCGCTGTATTTGCCGGAACGAGAATCCTATCTTAGATATCAGGATCATAGTGGAAAGTTTAGGGCAACAATTGATGGACATGGTTTTGAGACTGCCTTTGCTGGTGCGATTCATGATGTTTATCATGCCATGCGAGAAATGGAGATGTCTGAAAATGTGGCAAAAGCGAGAATGCGCTTGGCAGAAATCGCAAAAAAACATCCTAAGAATAAAATGAACCCGAGTAGTCGAGCGGTTGATGATATTTTAGTCGATGGAGAGTTGATATTTTCCTATCCTCAGACAGTTGATACTATGTTTGATCCTGCGAGTCGTTCTGTTGCTGCTCAGCCATTTGGGGTTATCTTTTATACATCATCGGTAAGAAATAATCTGCACCCAGATTTAAAGAGAGCCTTCATCAAAGATATGGTCGAAAATAAAGATATTTGGAAAAAAGAATATAATTTAGATAAGTCAGATTTATTAAGAGAAGATCAAGTGATTTATGATGAATTAGCAGCTGAGCAATTAAAGATTCGATCAAATGGTTTCAGTGCCGTACGAGCCATTAATACAATGGGATTATTGGCAACTAGCACTCCAAAAGAGGAAAAAGACAATTCCCCTGCCAAAAAGCAACGTCTTGATTATGTACCGTTTGCTTCAGCTGTCTGACACTAAAAAACAGCGGAATTCTAAATTTCAATGAGGCAGCCGAATCTGCCTATTGTCACAGCAAACTAAAGCTACCTTTTATATTCTTTTAAGATTCTTATTTCATGGGCTGGTTGTAATGTGGGTAAAAATAAAAACAGTTAATTTTACTTTGAGTTATTTGTGTATTACTTTGTCTTGTTTTTTGAGTCAAGGCAAATTACCCTTACTACGAACTTCCTTGAGAATTCGATTTTTACCTAAAATAAAGAGGCCAAAATAATGTCATTAGATAGATTGAAAGAAATAATTAACGAAAAATACTTTGCGGTGTTTAAATCAATCTGTTCTGATGAAAAGGAGATCGCTAGTGCAGGTGAAAATGCGAAATCCATGGATGATGTGATAAAGCTTGATCCAAAGCTGGTAAGTCATTATATCTGGTGCCCGTTAGACACGATTATTGAATTATGGACAAAAGTAAAAGCCTCTTCTTGCTTTGATGAAATCATTGATTCATTGCTGCAAAATCATTTTCTCAGTATTAATCATTATCCTGGTCCCTCAAAATACAGTGGTTATATAACTGATGTTGGTGATGCAGCCTTATCCTGTCTAAATAAAGGCGTAGAACAATCTATAGTAACAGGAGATTTAAAGCAGAAAGTGGAAGCTGGCATATTGGCAAATTATAAAAAAAGAAAAATGCACAGCGATACGCCTCCGATTGAAATAATACCTGCCAGCAAAATGTTTCCATGGAGTAAGTTAGAATCAAAGACGATAGAAGACTTATCCTTAAGCAAAATAAAGTTAGGGACATGTGTATCTGCAACGGTAAAGATTTCTTCGCCAGAAGTCGAAAAACCAAAGTCGAGTTCTTCATTTTTTCAACCTAAGATGGAAGATAAATCAATTCAGATATCCACTCTAATTGATAAAAAGCAGAGTAAATTTTCGCTTGACTAATCTGCAATAATCAAAAATTAATATTGTAAAAATTCAAAATATATTTTGTAAATTTTAAAACAAGGTGGCTAAGATGCTTAGAGACGAATCAAAACATAAAGAAGTAACAACAGGAAAAGAATTAATTAATGAGTTGGTAGTTCAATTCAAAAATTTACATCTCCGATCTGATTTAACAATGAGTGGCTATATCAAGTTAATATCAAATGAATTAAAAGATAAAGATCCTAATTCAGCGAAAAACTTGTTTGAAAATCTTATTTCTATTAATAACGAAATGGTCGAATTTTTTGAAAAAATAGAGACAATATGTAAGACTGCCTTCCAAAAGACGACTGATGATTTTCTTAACTTTGTTGCGAATAGCATTCCTGCTGAGTGGGCTCGCAAAAAAATGAATTTTGACGTTGTTGCTACACCACTAGCTGAATTTACTGTAAATGATATGAGCAAATTAATCCAAAATCGAGAACTTGTCGCGACAATGAATAGCGCTAATCTTGTTGTAACTCGTTTAAGCAACGGTAATTTTCAGGTTGCGGAACTATTATTAAACCACTTGGAAACATTTGGTTTAGCAGACTTTTGTAGAACCTATCTAAAACAGGGTGATATATCTAATGAAGACAGTATTGCTTTTATAAAACAAGAAGCAATGAAAATTGTTTTCCTAGATTTGATCAAGAAGAAAGAGCTAACATTACCTAAAACTTCTTCTGATTTTCAACAAAAGCCAGGAGCAGATATCGAAACCAAAGCAGATGAGAAAGAAGCTACAAAAAAAGGGCCAGGATTATTTGATAAGTCTAAAAAAGAAAATTATGAGAGTCTTCCGCTTCAAAATCCCAAATTAAGAGCATAATTTTTTTCTACTAAATAAGTTTGAGCGAGTTTTGAAACACAGTCATAAGAAGAATGTGTACCAAATTCTCGCTTAACAATTTATTTAGAATATCTAGTACTTGCAACAGATATTAAAAGCACGAAGTACCAATGAAAAGATGATTGCCATATTTTAGGCGATTCAAATTCATATTCTCAGCACATGCTGAATAAAAAAGATGCTTATGTTTGGATTGTATGGCGCCCTTATGGCAAAGCATTTTATTTTTCATTTGCCTTTCGACCACGCCCAAGCGGCAATACGCCAACTATTGGCGACTCGTCGGAGCGCCACCGTGAAGAAAGCGCCAGATTGCTTGATCTGCTTGCCCTGCATGTTGAACGTCATTGACGCCGGTACGACTACGTACGCGCTATCGCCGGTTACATTGTTGTGGATTGGTTCAGCCAAGGTAACTTCATAACCGGAAACCCCATGGCGCTCTCCCTCCGCAAGAACGTCACGGTACCAATCCTTAGGGGCCGCGGGTCCCTGCCAAACGTGCGGAGCCATTCCGTCGAGAATAAAGCCCAGTTCCGCGAAAACCGAAGCCATTTCAGCTTCGTCGCCTTTGTTGAAAGCACTGATGTAAGAGCGGATCGCCGACATCGGTTCACTGATATTCATCGGTAAATCTCATATGTAAGAAACATAAAGCATACATTTTACTAATTCAGAAGACAATTTGAATGTTTTGTCGACACCCAATCGACCAAGTTGATTAACAATTTTCCGTATCGCTATACCATATGATTATTAATCAATTGAAGATAACTAGACTTATTTATTAATTTCAATTAATTAACAATTTATCTCTTGTTTAATGGGGCACTTAGGGGGCATCAAGAATAAAATTATGCTAAAGCTGGTGTTTTATTTGCCAATTTTTCTGTTGGCAATCCACAATTATTTATGTATTGTTTTGGGATGTTGATAATCTTTCCGTTAGGCTTTTTAATTTTTTCTGGCAATAAACTATTTTGAATATGGCCTAGCGTTAGTTTTGTAGAAGTGCCAGGTTTAACCGCAGAAAGAAGTGAATCATGAGTATGAAAAGTAGGGGGTGTGAGTAGTTTGAATTGAAGATCATTCTCGTGTTTGGCCATTTTAATAGCAGGAACAATATCTGTGTCGTTGGTGATTAAAATGAATTTATCAAAGCTTTTTCTTATCGCATCTCTTACCATGAAGATGGAAATATTAACATCAGTTTCTTTTTCTTCATGTTTTTTCCATTTAATTTGCAAGTGTTTATTTTTGTACTCTAGAACTTTATCTTTAAAGTTGCCCGCAACAAATTCAATGCCGATTGCTTGTAATGCTTCTATATATGTTTGATGTCTAAGAATTGCTTCTTTGTCCATGAAAGTAGCTATTGCAGTAAAATAATAGACTTTTTCTATAATTTCGGTTTTTGGGTCAATAAATTTTTCGGCGAGAGAGTAAAGGTTAAGTCATTTAAGATATGGCTTTTGAAGCTCTTTTAATCCATGATATAAATTGAAACCATCAACGTAAACAGCAACTTTTTTCTTCTGATTATTCATTATTATAGTCCCTAAAAAGCAAAAAACCCCGGGATATACCCAGGGCGTCTCTTGTACCCTGCTAAGTTAATAGCAGAAGTAACAAGCGTTTATGTTCTTTTAGTATAAGATGCAACTTAGAAAGCTTCAAATCCTTTTTGCTATTATTTGTTGTTAGTGGTTATTGATTGAGATTTGTTATTTTTAACTGCCCCACCAGTAGTGCCCCTCGGTGAGATTTTGAATTTTAAGGTTTCCTTGAAAACCCCGCTATATCTGGCTCCTCGGACTGGACTCGAACCAGTGACCCATTGATTAACAGTCAATT
>JANWKO010000244.1 GCA_025451335.1 Gammaproteobacteria bacterium | reverse complement strand
AGTGTTTGCAATAATGGCTAATTTTGCATTTTGTAGTTCTGTATTAGATAGTTTAGATTCTTCTCCAAGTTTTTTTAATTCCGCCATTTCTTTTTCGTAAGTTTCTAACACTTGCTGTACTTTTTCTTTAAGGTCCTCCCCTTTTTTTTCATCTGAGATTGAAACAGTCATAGTTGCTAGGCCTTTCTGTTTTTGAGAAGCCAGTATGAACTCTTCAACCTTTTTTTGAAGATCGTCCCCCTCTTGTATCGTTAAGCTTGAAGAACCATTACATATGGCATGAGAAGAAAACAACTTAAAATCTTTAAATTTTTTTGCCAGCTCTATTAATCCTTCTTTTGTGACTGTTGAATTGCTTGGACTGTCAAAGTTGCATTTCAAACCAAACCCCGCCCCAAACCCTGTTTTGGCTCTTAAATCTTTATCAAAATGTTCATTAACTATTGTGGATATCGCTAAATTATGCCAGTTAATTAACATTTCTACAGTCAATTTTTCATTTAATGAAGTTAGAATCAGTGAAAATGCGGTATATAAACCAGCCATGTAGCCACATTCTTTCTTATCAAATTCTTTTGGACCAGAGGATCGGCGAGATTCCTCCATAAAAAAACGCCATAATTCAGTCCCCGGAAAATAAGGGAAAAGTTGTTCAAATGCCGTTTGTGCTTGAGCTTCTAAGGCTTTTGTTTTTTCTTCTACCTCAGCTCTTTTTTCAAGATCTTCTTCATCTTCAGAACCTGCTTCAGAATCTGAGTCATAAGCAATTGATTCATCTGTCGGTTGAGGAAGAGCTCCTAATTGTTTATAAATACCAGAGGAAGAGGACCCCATATTCTAAACTCCCGCTGTAAGTCATCACTCCTATATTATAGCTTAACTCTCATATTTTTGATAATTAAGCGACATATGCTTTCCTTGCCTGGAACCAGTATATTTAATTATATGAATTAGCTAAAAAATTTTCTATAGCTTCAATACGCTTCTTCACTAAAGCGCTTCCAATTTCAGCACCAGACATACCTTGATTCATTAATTCTTTAGCATTGACTGCCTTGGCAACAGAATAACACTGCTTTAAGATCTCTGAAGAAGATTGTTTAGAACAAATTTCACAAGTTAATAAAAACTTTTCAAACCGCTCTTCACGACGAAAAGCATCTAAATCAAGAAAAAATCTCAATATTTTTTTTGAAAATATTTCCGCACCTTGCAAATGAAATTCTTTTGAAGATTGATGGATGCTAAAATTATTATAAAAATGAAAATTTCCTTCGCGCGTCACAAGCACTGCTAAATCACGATAATCATTTGGTACTCGATAACGTTCACATAATTTTTTGACTTCAGACTCTGGTAAATCATGAACCAAAGCAGCAAATCGAACCTGTGTATCCTTTGTCACTTTAGCTGCTTTTGCTAAAGCTTTCATCCCAGCAGTATCCATTCCCAACTCTGGAAATAAAACAGGAAGGGCATCACAATCCGCTAACGCTTGAAAAAACTGTTCGGGATGCGGTTCACCGAGCGCTTTCTCAAACTCCTTCCAAACTCTCTCCGGAACTAACGCATCAACCTCCCCTGACAAAACCATTTGCCTCATCAATTCAATTGTTTCAGGAGCTACTTTAAAACCCAACTCAGCATACCGAGCTGCAAACCGCGCAACCCTTAGAATTCGCACTGGATCTTCGACAAAAGCGGAAGAAACATGTCGTAAGATTTTATTTTGTAAATCCTGCTGGCCATGATACGGATCGACTAACTTACCATCCGGAGTTTCGGCCATGGCATTAATTGTCAAATCACGGCGTTTTAAATCTTCTTCTAACGTAACATGTTGTGAAGTATCGAAATCAAACCCCGTATAACCGCGGCGGACTTTGCGTTCTGTTCTTGCTAACGCATATTCTTCGTTAGATTTTGGATGCAAAAAGACAGGAAAATCTTTTCCAACTGAACGGAACCCCTGCTGCAACATATCATTCACAGTCGCACCCACGACTACCCAATCTCTCTCTGTGACTGGGAGATTTAATAAATGATCACGTACAGCGCCACCAACTAAGTAAATTTTCATATTAATGACCAATGTTACAAATATTTAAGCAAGATTTAACTTATAACAAACCCGCTTAGCCGTATAAATAATTTCATAAATTTGCTAGAATGATACCATGAAAAAATCAAAGTCCTTTCAAAAAAAACCAGAAAAATTACTCGGCAATGAACGAGAAGGCTTACTTGTCGCTCATTTTGGTGCCCATGCTGAAATAGAAGATGACAAAGGGCATATTTTTCGTTGCCATCTACGCAAAAACCTTGAACCTGTTATTACTGGTGATAGGGTATTATGGCAACCAGGCGAAGACAATATCGGGGTTATTGTCGATTACTTGCCCCGCCGTAGCCTACTGTCTCGTCCTGAAAACAAAAAGAAATTAAAGCCTATTGCCGCAAATATTGACGCCATTATCATTGTCACAGCGCCTAATGCATTATCCGAACATTTAATCGATCGTTATCTTGTCGCTGCTGAAAATATAAAAATACCCGTCAAGATTTTACTAAACAAAATGGATTTGTTGGAGGAGTCGCTGCAATCAGAAATCATAAAAAAATTAAAAGATTATGAAAAAATCGGTTATCAAACCTTTTTTTCTAGCACCTTGACAAAACACGGTTTGGATTTGCTAGATAATTTTTTACGCGAAAAAAGCTGCGTATTAGTAGGCGCATCAGGAGTAGGAAAATCTTCCATTATTTCTTCTTTTGCGCCAAATGAATTTGTAAGAGTAGGGGAAACTTCTGCGCAAGGTTTGGGCAAACATACCACTACCATGACACGCTTATACCATTTACCACACGGAGGTAATTTAATCGATTCACCGGGGGTACGTGAATTTGGCTTGTGGCATATGGATTCAAATGAAATTGTGCAAGGATTTATTGAATTCAAACCTTTTTTAAATCAATGCAAATTTCGCGATTGCCAACACCTAAAAGAACCTGGCTGCGCAGTGAAGCAAGCCGTAGAAGAAGGTAAAATTAGCGCGAAACGTTATACAAGTTTTAAAGAAATGATTACAGAAAATCAGGACAGATTAAGTTAAAAATCTTTGCATCCTATTATAGATTGTTAACAATTTTACAATGCTAACCTCAACATCGAAGAAAACATCACCACAAACTCAATGCACATGCCACATTATGCCGCAAATGTTCTTGATTTATTGTACCCACGATTACGCTATCCACTCCAGGTTCTGCAAAAACAAATCTCATTGCAGTTAAAATAGGATCTTCACCTGGTATATTTTGTAAATGCCCGCTAACCAAAGCTTTTTTTATTAACACGCCTTTATTATTTTTATGGGCATAATCGATAACTGCTTTTTCTCCCGAATCAATGGGATTATATGTCACCATCACCACATCTGAATCATCAACCGCCAACAGCCCCCCTTCGATTGTCTTGGTTGACATACCAAATGCACGGATGTGGCCGGCTTTTTTCAAATCGTTTAATGTGGTAAAAATTTCTAGCTCTTCAATAATTTTTTTATCATCACCGTTAGAGTGGACTAATACAATATCGATTACATCTGTTTTTAATCGTTTTAAACTACGCTCAATACTCAGTCGCGTCGCAGCAGGAGAAAAATCAAAAAACGATTTTCCATTTGTAAACTCTTCTCCGACCTTTGAACATAATATCCATTCATTGCGTTTATTTCTTAACAATTCCCCTAATCGCTCTTCACTGGTTCCATAAGCTGGAGCGGTATCCAATAAATTGATTCCGAGCTCTTGCGCACAATCGAGCAAAGTTAAAATTTCTTGATCGTTCGGCAAATTAAATTCTAGTGGATATTTGACGCCTTGATTCCGTCCAAATTTCACTGTACCCAAACCTATACAACTGACATGAATTCCAGTTTGACCTAATTCAGAATTTCTCATAACAACTCATCCCATATTGGTTTTGCTAATGCTGGTATAGGCCAAGCGCGCAATAAACGCAAATCTGTAGCATGGGGTTTAATTTTAGATTGCTGTAGTTTTTCAACTATTTCTTCCGCTAATTTTGGCGCCAAAGCCAATTTAGTTGGCCACGCAGTAATTACGTTTTCAACTTCTTTTGCATAACTCGAATCCGGCCGACTCCCATCGGGTTGCAACGGTTCAGCACGATCGACAAAAAATGTCGCGAATTTCGACTCAGAAAAATCAAGCCAGGGAAATAATTCACTTAATTCTTTACGTGCAAATTGTATTTGTTCTTTAGAGTCACGCTTCACACCTTCTTCGGCTATTTGACCGCCTATATACCAAACCGGTTTCTTATCTGCAGTTTGATGCGAAGTAATAGTAACACGCGGTGTAGAGCTTAATCCCAAACAATGTGCAAAGAGACGATGATTAAATTCCGGTTGCACTAAAACCATATGCAAAGGACGACGTTGCATAGCAATACCGTGACTTTGCAAAGGCTTTAATAAATTTTCATTACCTGCCCCAGCGGTAAAAATATATTTTTGTGCTTTAATATGAAGAGGTTCAATGGGTTCAGCTTGAATTTCAAGAGCAATTAATTTGCCATTATTATCAAATTTTAATTGATGATCTAATAGAGGATCAATTTTAAAAATCACATCTTGATTCGGTTTTACTAATTGAAATATTACTGAGTGCACATCAACAACCATTTCTTCTAATGAATATACTTGGCCTTTGAAATGTGGATTTTTGAATATTTCAGGATAAGCACTTTGCGTAAGTTCTTCCAGGTTACCTTTCAATGCCATGCCTGCAAAAAAACCGGCAATTTTCGAAGCAAGTGAGCCTGTAGACCATAGATATTGATGACTTGATAATATGACTGCATTCGACAAATCAATAACACCCTGACCATGCAAGCAATCATTCCACATACGAGGCATGTCGTAAATGGCTTGTGTAGCAGACGTTACTCCACCTTGCAAAGCATATTTCATACCGCCATGAATGATGCCTTGCGATTTGTTTGTTTGCCCTGCTCCTAACGCTTTCGTTTCCAATAAAATGGCAGAATAACCTAATTGTCGCAAACGATTTAACAACCATAATCCTGCGATTCCGCCGCCTATGATGGCAATATCGGTTTCAACCGTTTTTTTCATTACAACCTCTTGAATTCATCGTTTCTTTTGCTGAATCATACTAATTAACTCATTAAAATCAATAGGATATTTCAACAACTTGTTAAAACCCAAACTGAGCATATACTATACAATATATGATCGTAAAAATTTTCTATCATACCCATTTTGAAATCAATGACTTATAAAGAGGAAACATCGTATGAGTCAACACAAAAAATTCGAAATCAATATTGAGGGCGTAGATTCAAAAGGCTCATCTGAACCTGGATTCACTCGTCATAAACCCAAACGATTAGATCTTTTTGGAGTCGATAAAACAGCAACTAATGAACCTCAGCTTCCCCGCGACAAACGATCAGTTGATCCAAAAGACAAAACGAGTAAAACTCTTCAGGCTCCTGGTGCACCAACGCAAAAATCAAGATCTTTACCACCCCCAGAAAATCCAGATACAGATGAAGACATCTTCTCTAGCATTCTGAAACCCCTGAGTTTGACAGATCATCCTCGTTTTTTTGACTTTTCTGCCCTGGAGGCCGCATAGAATCAGGGGGTCACATTTTTTCTTGCAAAAAACGTAGGGACAACTTTTTTTCGAAATATCTATAATCTT
>JANWKO010000243.1 GCA_025451335.1 Gammaproteobacteria bacterium | reverse complement strand
ATATGGGCATGTTGATGTTGCTTAAAAGGATAAACGAAGTAACTAACTGTATGTCCAAGTTCTATCATAATCCTGATCAACTGCTGCTTCTCCTATTTTCCTTTTAGAGGCTGATGGTGAATAACTTGCTGAAGCTGTTCCAGTCAAAGTTCCTGATGCCTCTCTACTATATTGTTCTTTTCTCATCTTTGTATAAATTAGTTCATGAGCTGCTTTCATGATTAGAAATTCTAATTTTAAGTCAACCTCACCATGACAGCCTTTATAATCTCTATAATCTCTTATTTGAAATTTATCAAGCAAAGCTCGTCCAAGAACACAAGCATCTTTTTCCTTTTTCAATTTCGAAATATCTTCAGCTAAGACTAACATCGCCTTCAAGATTTTTATTGGTGAAATTTCTCTATTTTTTCTGACTACATCCATTAAGATATCAAGGTGTTCTTGGCTATTGAAACCATAATCACCCTTAAAATCGGATTCTTTAATTTTATCTTGTCCAGTATGATATGATTTAGTAACAGTGAATTCTCCGGTATCAAAACTAAAATTAAAATCCTCTTCTCCCCCACTATAAGGTAGAACATCTTTCTCATCACCGTTAATAATATTCATAGCTTTCAATTGAAATTCATTTAAACGTTGCATAAAACAGCCTCATAATTAATTTGTTGGATAATAATTATACACTTATCAAGCTTAAGGCTTCCTTAATAGTATCGATTAAAATTTCAACAGTGTCTTCAAAAAAAACAGAAGTAAAATCAGGATATTAAATGAGAAAGAGGAGCAAATTCAGGTTGAACGGAGTTGTTTTGAGATCGTAAAATGCGACCTCAAAGATAGCAAGAATTTTGAAAAATCAGTCACGAATTTGCTTCATAAAATCTTCAGCATTGTAATAGGTGGTAACACGTTTAATAGCGCCCCTGCTGATTTCAAAAAAGTGACCACCGCGAATAACATATTTTTGATTTTTAGCAGCGACGCCTAAACCAGGGTAATCTTTAAAATAGATCCCATGATCTACCCATTGTGCGGCGCCATATTTGCCATCATCTGAAATCATGATGACAATATCTGAGAGTTTTTCATTAAACGAATTATTCACTTTTTCCATAAAATGCCTGAACTTTGGTATGCCTATTTCAGTTGGACCTTGGTTGATATCGTGAATAACATTCGGATCCATGAGGGCAAAAAATTGCTTCATGTCCTTTTTATTTAGAGCATCATAATACGCTTGGATTAATCCTTTGCTGTCTGCGGAAAAACACAAATTTGATGTTATTAATAAGGCAATTAAGAGAAAAAGTGCTTTTATGGTTAGTTTCATAGATCCTCCATATTCTTTGTAGTTAAAAAGGTTAACACGATTGATTTTATGCACAAGTCTTTTTGTAAACGTAAAAGACAATTTAATTCACATCAATTCATGTCTGAAATAAATAATGATCCCTACAATCAATAATTAAGTGATTGATTTTAAATATAAAAAATTAAAACCCCGATACTGTGAATGTTAATTTTACCTTAATGTTTTTGATTTAAAATAATACAATTATATTTTGTATTGCAACTGGTATTTTTAATAATGATGACCCAAGAACGTAAAGATCCCCCAATGCAACTTGATGAAATATCAAGAGAAATAGTTCAAGAAGCTATCTCACTTGGCTGCGCTCAGCTTACACGGCAATTATTAATTAATCCCAATGCTAAGTCCGCTGATTATGACTCTCTGTATTTTGTAGGGGTCAATGCCGGTTACCAAAAAGCATCTCCTCCTCAAATCCTCAGTTTCTTACTCAATGCTGCTAAAAAGAATAAAGAAAATTTAGCTTACATCATTCGCCAACTTCCTGCTGAAACCAAGGTAAATTTTCTCACGATAAAATGGCAAGAGGTTGTTATAGAATTATCCAAAGCCGATAGAGAATTATTCATAGAAATTGCTAGTATGTTGCAGGACGATGTTCTTGCAAATCAATATGATTGGGAAAACAAAGGACTTATTCAAGGAGGAAAACTAACCAGTGACAATCTGCAATTTAGAAGAGCTATGTTAAAATTTTTATTTATTCCGCCTGATGACCCTGTTTTTGGAAGTCAAACGGAATACTCAAATTCGGTTAATGCTCAATGTAAATCACTCTATGAAATTTATCATTGCAATACCTCTAATTTACAAAGCTTGCTTACCGATATAATTATTTTACTATTTAGAAAACGTTTTGATACTGGAATTGAATCATCCATACCTGACTTTATTCAAGATGTCGTAAAAGTTTATGGACAGCTATTAGAAGTAAAAGATGCAGATTTTATTTTAGTAAATCTTATGCGACTCTGTCTTAATACTAACAATATGAATATGTTAGCATTATGCTTGTCAAGTTTGAAACAAGTTTCTGACAATCCCGTACGCTTTTTGAATCCAGAAAGCTTAACACCTTCAGAAAGACACGTGGCAAGACAGAAAGCTTATCCACTCGAGCAAAAATCAGCAGGATTTCATCTACTATCCGTCTTTCACTCCATTTCTAAAGAAAATATGGTAAAAAAACTTATTTTCGATTGGTTAAATAAGAAATTATTACTCGAACAATATCGGTATGTTGCCAATAAAAGCATCGAAGAAATAATTGAGAAATCAGAATTGCAAGATTTATCGGGTTTACTGATCCCCATTCTAAATGAAATTAAAAAAGAAGCATTATCATACCTAGAAAAATATGATCAAAAATCATTTGTAGTTTATAGAAGATTACCTGGTAGGTTGCCTCGAGGGGTTTTTGAAAAAATAGGTGAGTGTCTTGGAAGTGAGGACTTACCTGGTGAGTTAAAAACTTTTAACTTTGGGGGTTTAAAAGAAGAACAAAATCCTGTTGATCCTAAATTTCAATCTATTATGAATCTACTTCGCAAAGAAGTTCCATTATTTATTAACGATACGAGTACAGGTCCTTCTGCTTTATTTCAGCAAGAAGAAAGAAGATGGTTAAGACGTTTAGATGAATTATTTCAAAAATTAGCGGCATCACAGCAAAATTTGTCCGAAGAAGCAATCGTTAGAATTATCTATGCATTATTGAATTATCCATCCCTTCCCAATAAGCTGTTAATTCAAATTGCAGAGAAATTAGTAGGGCCTAAATTGGCAACTTTATTTATTAGCTCAGACAAGAATTTGTGTGGAGCATTACTGCAAGATTTAAAAGATCAATTAAATCATTATTTATTGGACAAAGGATTCAGTCTATCTGAAATTAATGCGCCATTAAGTGATGTTATTTCCGCAATTGAAGCTCATCCGAACACTGCATTGGATCAGTTTAATTGGGAAGATCGAGTTTGCCAGGTTTTTTATTTGACTAAAGAAGAATTGCCTTCATTACTTTCGCAAGCAAAAGCCACATCCTTTCGAGAACTATATTTATATTTAGATAAACTTCCTTTGAACGAAATGCAATGTAAAGCTTATTTTCAATACCAAGGTTCAGGTCTTACCAGGAATCATTTAAAAGGGCGAATTTGGTTTGATGATCAATTTCATGTTGATGCATTTTCCTATTTAATCACTCAAAAAGGTATGAATGTTAAACAAACTTTAGAAGAATTACATGGCTTGGATGAAGTTCAAGCTAGAGCAATAGTAATAAATAAATTAACACGTCAAGAAGTTATTCATTTTGGATCTGAAGTTCCGTGCCGAATAATAAAATTTTACACGCTAGCAGATTTAAAAGATTTTGGAATGACTGTAGAACATATAAAACGTTGTGATTGGACAAATCCTCTTGATACAGACTCAGTTTTAAAGTTGTTAATGAATCAATATATGCTGGATGCTGAAACAAGTATTGCTGAATTAAAAGATTTAAACCCAACACAAATTCATGCATGGAGTAGGCATGATGTAACAGGTGTCACAACGAGAACAGAAGCCCTTTATATTACGAATGACCTTCAAGTTGACGTTTTGAAGCACGATATTGGTTTTAAACCAATAAATTTTAAAGATGCAGATTGGTTTAATTCTCAAGCCCACTTTAATGCTGCAAAATATCTTGTTCGCGAAAACCAGTTTAATGCGCAGCAAGTCATGGCTGAATTGCATGATTTGAATCAAGAAGAATTACTCCTCATTGTGACTGGAATTACTAGAGAAGAAATATTGCAAAATAGATTAGAGTCTGTTGACAATTCTACTTTGCTGGGCGCTAATCCCTGATTTTCAGCACTTCACCGCTCATTTACCAACAACGTAAACTTTGCTACAATGCTCTAAAATCAAGAATTTGGCGCCTCAGCCCTGGCGAATTGTCAACAGACCCTAGCGTTTCGGTTTTTTCAAACCCAATCGAAATATAAAATCTCTTCAACATTTTGTGCTGTCGCTAATGCTGAACAGTAACCAGAAAAGCTATCTACATTTGCCAAAAAATAATTTCCCATTTGTTGTTCGTGAGTTACTTCAATCCATTGTGTTTGCTTATGCAAATCAACAGAAAATTTGTCCAGTGGAACAAACAATCCTCCGCCCACGGCTTTAATTAATGCTTCTTTACTTGCCCACAGTTGATAAAATGCATGTGCACGTTCTTCTTCAGGCAGTGACATGATTTGTTCATATTCATTCGTGCTAAAAAATCGTTTTGCGACACCTTGCTCAAATTCAGTTTCTTTTTTTTGCACATCAACGCCAATTTCAACTTCTATCGTTAATGCATAAACAGCAACATCATCTGAATGTGACACATTAAATTGCAAATGCATTGGATTATCTGATAAATAAGGTTTCCCATGCGGTCCTAATTCAAACTGGATAACTCGAGCAGCTATGCCAGTATATTGACTCAACAATTTGCGTAAAATACCTCGTGCAATCGCAAAGCGTTGTCGATGTTGTGGAAAATGAAAACGATAGGCGCGTTGTAATTCATCGGGGTTTAATAATCGCAAAAATTCCTCTTCCGCTGAAAGGAAGTCAGTCAGCTGGGCACGCCATAAGTGGACAATATGATTTTTTAAAGGAATAATCGTATTCATTTAGATATTGTATATTATTTGTTCTTCTTCGCCTATGTTTTTAAACTAAAATTTAAGAATATTAGTCATCATTAGAATAGGATTTTATTACGGAAATAAGTTAAAGTGGGTCTTTCCAAACCTTAGATAACCGCTCTAAGTCTAATACAAAGAAGATTTCTAGTTCCTGTTAGGTTTATAGTATGATTATTGATTGACATCGAAAAGGGATTTTCTTATATCTAAAAGAACCCTTGAGGATAGTATGAAAGACGTTTTTTCTTATAAAGATAATGAATTATTTGCAGAACAAGTGGCTTTAACTGATATTGCTAATCAATTTGGCACGCCTTGTTATGTCTACTCATGTACAAAAATTGAAAATAATTGGCTAGAATTCGATGAGGCATTAAATGAAATCCCGCACCGTATTTGTTATGCAGTCAAAGCCAATTCTAATTTAAGTATCTTACAATTACTTGCTAAGTTAAATTCAGGATTTGATATCGTTTCACAAGGTGAGCTAGAAAGAGTTCTGCGAGCGGGAGGCGACTCGCAGAAAGTCGTTTTTTCTGGTGTTGGTAAACCAGCTGAAGAAATCAAACGTGCCCTCGATGTTGGAATTTATTGTTTTAATGTCGAATCTGAATCCGAACTTGAAAGAATCAATCAAGTTGCAAAGCAACAAAATAAGATTGCTCCCGTTGCTTTAAGAATTAACCCCAATATTGATGCACGTACACATCCTTATATTGCAACAGGGTTAAACCAAAATAAATTCGGTATTGAATTAGCATTAGTTTTGCCACTCTGTCGTCAAATTAAAAACATGTCAAATTTAAATTTAATTGGTATAGGGTGTCATATTGGTTCGCAAATAACTGAAATTGAACCTTTTCAAGAAGCTTTGGATTGTTTACTCGAGCTTATTGAACAACTTAGTGCAGAAAATATATCTTTAAAACATGTCGATATAGGTGGCGGTTTGGGAATACGCTATCGAGATGAAAATCCTCCCTCCATCCATGATTATGTTTTTGCATTACGAAATAAATTAAAAGAGCGCAAATTTGATATTATTTTAGAACCGGGGCGTGTCATTGTAGCTGATGCAGGAATTTTATTAACTCGCGTTGAATATTTGAAACATAGTAACCACAAGAATTTTGCTATAGTTGATGCAGGTATGAATGATTTAGTTCGTCCTTCACTCTATAATGCATGGCAAGATATTATTCCCATTTATAAAAATGATTTTTCTAAACAAACTTATGACATTGTGGGACCTGTTTGTGAATCATCTGATTTTCTGGGTAAAAATCGTGAATTAGCTATCCAACCCGGTGACTTGCTTGCCATTTGTACTGCTGGTGCTTATGGATTTAGTATGAGTTCTAGTTATAATTCTCGCCCCCGACCTGCGGAAGTATTAGTGGACAAAGATAAAATGATTTTGATTCGAAAAAGAGAAACAATACAAGAATTATATATGCATGAAGAAGGAATTCCTAAATGGATCTGAACTTAACCGAAGATCAACTGGCTTTTCAACGTTTAGCTCGAGAATTTGCTAATAATGAACTCGCCCCCTATGCAAAAGAATGGGATGAAAAACATATTTTTCCTATTGAGACTTTGCGCAAAGCAGCGGAATTAGGTCTCGCCGCAATTTGTGTTAAACCTGATGTCGGTGGCACAAACCTGACTCGCTTAGATAGTGCAATTATATTTGAAGAACTTTCGACAGGTTGCGTGTCTACAGCGGCCTATATTTCAATTCACAATATGGTTGCTTGGTTAATTGATAAATATGGTAAAAATGATTTACGCCAAAAGTGGCTACCTAAACTAGCAACAATGGAGCTACTTTCCAGCTATTGTCTTACCGAACCGAGCTCAGGATCCGATGCAGCTTCTTTAAAAACAACCGCTAAACGCGATGGTGATTATTACATCTTGAATGGAACAAAAGCTTTTATTTCAGGTGGATCAGTCAGTGATGTGTATGCTTGTATGGTAAGAACAGGTGGAGAAAATTCAAAAGGGATTAGTTGCATTTTAGTAGAAAAAGGCACGTCTGGACTAAGTTACGGGAAAAAAGAAATGAAACTCGGTTGGCATAGT
>JANWKO010000242.1 GCA_025451335.1 Gammaproteobacteria bacterium | reverse complement strand
AGCTACAGTTTTTTTCCCTTTCGATTTTACAGAGCGTTGCATTTTCTTGCCTGACATGAATTTTCCTCATTTAAGTTAAATTTTAGAACCGTAAAATTTAACATTTTCTATGGATTAAAGTCTATACCTTATTTATACAAAATGTATATTATTATGCTGTTTTGATTGATTTCAGTTCGAGAACTGATTAAAGTATTTATATCCGCACAAGGTATAAATGAATGATGTTCTTACCAGGCACTATCAGTTTCATTTTCTATATTTATTGTTTAGGAGTACTTAATGAGTAACGCTAGTTTAAAAGAGCAATTGCAGACACTCGGCTTATCATCTTCAAAGAATGAAAAACCGCGGTATGCAAAAAAGAATCGTCCTGCAGATAAAGATAATAAAAAGCAGAAACCGGCCTGGCTTGAACAAGCGCAATATGGTGTTGAATTGTTAAAAGCTTATTTTCCAGCTTGTTTTAAAGAAATTAAAGAAATTCAACCGGTTAAGGTTGGCATTAAACAAGATTTGGCAAAATTTTTAAGTACCCGTGACAATATTGTTATAAGTGACAAAGCTTGTATGGTGAGCAGCCTAGCTTATTATGTCAACTCCCCGGCCTACCATAAACAAGTTATTGAAGGTGCCACCCGAGTTGATTTAGACGGTAATCCAGCCGGAGTTGTGACACCAGAAGAAGCAAAATATTCTGAAGAATGCCGCAAAACCAAATTACAGAAAAAGAGTAATAAACAAAATCAATCTGATTTGGAAAAAGTAGAGCCCTCAAAATAAGGAGACCTCACTTGGAGTTAAATCGCCGTTTTTCTCCTGCAACCTTATTAATGCTGAGTATCAATGGCATGATTGGGTCAGCTTGGTTATTTGCGCCATTGTATGCGGCTAAAATTGCAGGACCAGCTGCAATAATTGCATGGATTATTGGAGGCGGTGCGACTGTACTAATCGCATTAACATTTGCAGAATTATCAGTATTATTTCCGGTAGCAGGTGGAACTGCTCAAATTCCTCAAATAAGTCACGGGGCTTTTACCAGTTTTGTTATGAGTTGGATCGCTTGGTTATCTGCTCTCACCATGGCACCAATCGAAGTTCAAGCTGTTTTGCAATATGCTTCTACTTATTTTACTTCACTCACTCATTCTGTAAATGGTGTTCCTGTGTTAACTCAAATGGGTTTGCTGTGGGCAACGATTTTAATGTTTTTACTCTGTGTTATTAATATTGCCAGTTTTAAAGGATTAGTACGTTTTAATTTTATTCTATTTATATTTAAAGTTGTTGTGATTATTCTCACCGTAAGTATGTTATTAAACGCAAGTTATCACCCAACAAATTTTGTCGGCCTTAGTTTTTCGCAAAATAGTTGGAAAGCTATCTTAGCTGCTGTAGCGACAGGTGGTGTGGCATTTGCTTTCACTGGGTTTAAGCATGGTGTGGAATTAGCTGGAGAGGCTAAAAATGCTGCTTTTGCAATTCCATTAGCAATCGTGGGATCTGTTGTATGTTGCATGATTTTGTATATAGGCCTACAACTTGCATTTGTTGCAGCATTAGAACCAAGTTTATTGGCGCACGGCTGGCAAAATGTGAGTTTTATTGGTGATGTAGGTCCGTTTGCAGGTTTAGCAGCTGCTTTAGGGTTAATATGGTTATTAAAATTATTATATGTTGATGCTGCTGTTTCGCCGTTGGGTGCCGGTTTGATATATGTCACATCGACGGCACGCATTCTATATGCAATGAGTCAAATAGGTTTTGTACCGAAATTTTTAATGCGGTTAAATAAACAGAAATTTCCAATCGTTGCTATTTTCGTGAATTTCATATTGGGCATGCTTTTATTTTTACCCTTATCAGGTTGGCAAGCAATGGTAAGTTTTCTGGTTTCGGGCATGGTAATCTCATATGCTATGGGACCGATAGCATTGCTTTGTTTGCGACGTGAGTTACCTAATCAAAAACGTTTATTTCGTTTGCCGATGGCAAATTTACTTTGTTTAATCGCTTTTTACTTTTGTAACTTAATGAGTTACTGGACAGGATGGGAGACTATTTATAAATTGGCATTAGCAATTTTAATTGGTTTTATTTTCTTTGCATTATCATGCGTACAAAATCAATTAAAAAATCATGCATTAGGATTGAAAGCCATGCTCTGGATGATTCCATATCTGGGTGGTTTAGTTTTAATTTCTTATTTAGGTGCATTTGGTGGCAAAAATATTATTCCTTTTGGCTGGGATTTTTTAGTTATTGGAATATTCAGTATTGTTATTCTTTTTTTAGCTGTGGCAAATCGTGCGAATGTAACTGCGCAACAATTTGCGGAAGTTGGTAATTTGGGTGCTCAGCCATCTGCCTAGGGTTTTTTGACAATCCTATATTGGTAGCAAATCATTGATTTTTCGTGCTTTGCTATTCATTAATATCGCAGAATTTATTCCCTCGCAAGATTGATAATTTTTGCGAGGGAATTTCTTTTTTGAAAAAAACTTTATTGAGCAGCAGTTTGTGTACTCGTCATTTGATTACCAGTTTGAATATTGGTATCAAGAATGATGGTTTCAATACGATTGCCTTCATTAACAAATACCAAACCATTATTAAGTTTGTAAACATGCATACAAACTTCTTTGCCACCATCCCAGTTGTGCCACATTGTACATAACGTACCATTACTTTTAACTTTCCATGTACCTTGGTCATTTTGCACAGTATTTTCAGGTTTATTAGCGAACTGACCTGTAACCGTGCCATTTTTATCAAAGAAACCAGTAAAACTATTATTCATTAATTGCCCATTAAGAGTAGTTAATGGAATGGTAGTAATAGTTTTACCAGCCATGGTTTTAGTGATTTGTTCTTTATTCATCGATTGGATAGAAGCAGCAAAGCTAATGGAACTAATTGAAAGTAAAACAGCTGCAGCAGTTAAAATTGAGGCTTTCATAAGTTATCCTTCCTTAGATAAGTTGACTAAATTTAATCTATTTTATTTTATCACAAGTTTTAATAGTAGATAAGGAGAATGAACCTAGCAAAGCTTTAAATATCTCTTTGATTTTATGGGAAAAATAGATGTAACCAAACAAAAAAAGGATAGGGATTATAATATATATATCAAAGAGATCATTCCTATGCGAAGTAGTTTTTATTTTAGTAAACTTGAAACTGACCGTCATCTAGGGATTGTGAGCCCGGATTCAGAAGCATCTTCTGTGAGTGAATCTTATGAGGAAGAAGGCACGGGTTTATGGATTCGTTGGCGTAGTTATATGAAAAATGACCGCAACGCTATGCAAAAAATTGAAGGTAAGCAAGGTAATAAAGTCAAACAAAAAGTTATATTAAGTTACGCACCGGAAAATCCACCTGGTCTAAAAGATTTGCCTTTAATATCAGCACTGACTGAGCATTATGAAGTATATCATTGGGATGGCAAAACCATACATCCCATATCAGACTCTTCTCAGTTTTGGAAAAATCGCGATAAAATTCAATCTGCGGATGTGGCCACGGTACGAGAACAACTTCCAAAATTAGGATTAGCAGCAAAGGATTATATTGTTGTAGATCGTGAAAAATATAATTCTATAATAAAAGAAGAAAAATACCAACTCGATTTGACAAAAGTTACAATTACTCAAGAGAGACCTCTAAAAAAGATTCTTCTTGAAAATAAATCTGAGTTGATTAAATCAATTAAAATTTCTGCACCAAGCATAGAAGAAATATTGATTATTAAAGAAAGTTATCCAGGAATTGAACTTGAAATTGTGAATGCGACACAGGCATGGTTAGATGCGTGTCGATTATATGAAGAATCGGCTATAGAAAAATTATTTGCAGGAATGAGTTTAGTCTTTACCGATTATCAATCTAAAAAATTTGAGACAAAATTAAGTGGAAAAAGTTTAAAAATAAATTCCTGCTATAATATAGATGATTTTAGATTCTTTTCAAGAGATGCAGAACTTGAATCCTTAATTTTTAAAGGTAATCTTCAACGCAATTTTGAAATAAAAAATATAACTAATTTAAAAAATCTCGAATCTGATGACGATGTGAAAAAAATCCTTGGTCAACTTCCTGAGATTCGATCACTAGAAAGCTTATCGATAACAGATGAATCAGGTCCCGGAGTAGATAACTATTTACATAAGTTTCCTAATTTAAAAGAATTTAGAATCAGCTGTCGAAATTTTTGGGATAAAAGGTATTTAATTAGAGTTGGAAAAAAAGTAAAGAAAATAATAAATACAGTGGAATTCAGCAAGCTGGCAATGGTCCGGCAAGAATTTTTTGCAGAGATAGAAGAATTAGAATATGTTCGGTTTGAACAAAGTAATCCCGTTTGCAATAAACTAAAAAAATTAACATTTAAATACCCGTCATTTTTAGAATCTTCCTCTTTTTCAATAGCCCTGGATGCAAAACATTTTCCAACATTAGAAATATTAAAATTAGAGAAATGCAATGACTTGCATGTGAAATCCATAGGCACATTTGATATTTTAAAAGAATTGGAAATAAAGAAATCAGAGGAATTGAATGTATTAGCAATTCCTAAGTCATTAGAATCATTGTCGATTGAAGAGAGTGGATTGACTTCTCTCTTTGTTCCCGAAAAATCGAATTTGCGTACTTTAACAATTTCCTACTGTAAAAATTTAGAAAATTTAGATTTATCACATTGCGCTTGTTTGGAAAAATTAGTAATACACTACACTGACAAATTGACAAATTTAAAAATTCCCTTGTCAATAAAATGCTTAGAAATCCATGGTTGTGAAAGATTAAAAACAATCGATTTAACATCCTTTAACTCATTGAGTGTATTAACACTGAATCGGATTGAATCCATTGATGATTGGAATATAAAAAAATGTCCTCAGTTAAAATCACTCAATTTATATAATGTACAAATGGATTCAAAAGCAAATCTAGATTTAGGCAAAGCAGAAAAGGTCGAAATCCGTTGGGATAGTGAGTTAAAAAAGCTGCCAGAAGAGTTAAATTTTGAAAATCAACAATTTAAAAAGTTAGCTATTAAATCACAATATCATTTTACGCTTCCATTAAATAAAATATCAATTAAACAAGCAAAAAGCTTAGAAGAACTATGCTTAGAAAATTGTTTTGCTCTTAGCGAATTGAATTTAAGTAATTGCCCAAAACTTAGATCTGTTAAATTGGATAGTTGTGCATTAAACAAATTTCCTACAACTATGTTAACTAGTCTTGAAGAAGTTGATCTCAGAAATTGTAATAAATTAGAAGAAATTGATTTTAAACTAATGCCTAATTTAAAATGTTTATCGTACAAAGGAAATGGAATTTGTGTACCAACAACAGAAATGCCAAGTGTAGAAGAACTTAACATTGAATATTGCGATGATATAACAAAAATCGATTTTGCATTATTTCCTAATTTGAAGCGATTATCGATTTTTAAGTGTGGACAGTTGACACCAGACCAAATTGCTAAATTAAGTTTGCCAAAACTGGAAATGCTGCATATAGACTTTAATAGTGAGGATTCTGATGAAAGTCAGAAATCTGATATACCAAAAAAAACACTTTCTTTAAATCTAAATAGATGTTCTAAACTTAAGTCTTTATGTGTATCCAATTTAGATAATCTATCTTCTCTTGTTTTACCATCAGAATTAGAAATATTTGAGTTGAGAGGATGTAAACCAAAAGTATATTATTCAAATGCACAAAAATTAAAAGAAATAATTGTTGTGTCTTCGATTGCAGATTTTGCAGGATTAAAAGCACCTTTGTTAAATAAATTAAAAATATCCGAATCACCAGTCTTATTAAATGGTGACAATGTGCCCAATATACAAAATATAGTCATTTCCACTTCTGCTTCGCTTGAAGTAGTAAATTTAGATAAATGTGCAAAATTACGCTTTGCTGAATTAAAACTACCTGAAGGTGCAAAAATAACTTTGCCTGAAACTTGTGTTGCATATGTAAAAAAACAAACTGAAAAGGAAGAGGATGAAAAAAAAGAACAAAAACAGGAAAGAAGAAAAGGCGATGCTTCAGAATCATATATAGATTTGGTATCGGAAGACTTGGAGACAAAAGGATCCTCCCCAGGAGAGTCAGTCTTACAAACAATTAATGATTTGACTCCCGTCTCTTGCTTGTCTGTTGAGGAAGATATTTCCATACCTGAGGCCTGTAAGGGAAAAGTGCCTGTTATAGTTGCAACAGGAAATGTCAAATTGACATTAACTGAAAGAGGGCATTCAGATAAACGATTATATCGTTGGCGCATTCGTGACAAAGTGACAGTATCAGGTACCGATATTACTTTTCAATCATCTTCTATTAGCGAGGACAAAAAGGATGAGGGGCCGTGGCCAACTTTTGATAGGACAAAATATACAGAATTAGTTTGGCTTGTTAAAACTTCGAGTGAACATTCACTTGGGCATTTTCAGGCAGAAATGGAACGTGGTAAACGTTATCCTCTTGCAGCTGGTCAGTCATTGGATTTTGATCAGAAAGGTATGATGATGGATTTGTATTGCAATCCTCCCGTTGCACTAAGACGAATTTGGGATAAAACCAAACAACAATTCTTTGTTGAATTAATAAGTCCTGGACCGGATAAAGTTAAAGTAAATATTTTATATTTATTTAAAAAAAATAAAGATTATTGGCAATATCCTAAAGATAAATCCAGAAAATTAGTTGAAGATAAAAATCTACCAGCAACTATACCTAAAACTATGCAAGACAAAATAAAAAAGGCAATCGAAGAAGAAAAAGCTAAAAATCAAGGGCAACATATGTTGGAATTCTT
>JANWKO010000241.1 GCA_025451335.1 Gammaproteobacteria bacterium | reverse complement strand
TGGTAAAAGGATAACGTCCCCTATCACTTCATTTACTGATGCATATGATTCCGGTTATAAATTTGGAGTTGAACGTGAGTGGTCAGAAACAGTCTGTAAATGTTTAGGAGTAGCCAATGCTGTTTTTAGTGGTTTAGTTTCGGTCGTTGCCACGGCAGCTTTTGCGGCATTATTGTCACCTTTGGCAGTCATTGTTGCCGCGAAAACAGGCGTAGTAGGTGGCTATTTAACTTATGTAGTGAATTTTATTAAAGACTTGCCTGTGATTAGCGTTATTGGAAGGACATTGGGGACAGCTTTTAATTTTATGGCGAGTGGACTTTCTAAAGTTGTTGGTTCGCTTGGTTTGAATACGCTATCAGGTTATGCTGGTGTTGCTATCAATAAATGTGTCGCAAAGACCGCATCATCAGTAAGTGTGGTTTTTTCCGTGATTACTGGCCTATTTGCTGTGTTGAAAGAAGGTTTTAAAAAATGTGTGAGTAGTTTCAAAAATCAAAAAAAACCGGTTAAAAACCAGAAACAATATTTTCCTCAAGAAGTGAAATCTATAGATGGATTATCTAAACAAGGTATTGCCAAACGATTTTTACCAGGAAAAGCCTTTTCTGATTCACGCATGGATTCGGTTGCGAAAAATCAATATTCATTTCATCATCGATCGCGATCTCAGGTTTCTGAAATTGAAACTAAGCTTCCTGAGCAAACTCCTTTGCTCGCTGAACCTCATCAATCTGATGCAGCGTTAAGTATTCCAGATCATAAAATAGTAACGAAGCATTCGCGTTTTTAACGAAAGAAAAAAGTTCCTTTCAATGCTGTAAGCGCTCGTAGAAGGTTTCAACTGTTAAATTTGGGATTATTTAAATCTCGCTTTTTTTATGCTAACTAATTGTTCCTCAGGTTCTTGAATTTTTCTCTTGCTCGGGGGTAGGTCTCCATAAACATATTCAGCAATGGTTGTTCCGGGTCCTGGGTTCGCAATTTTATGATCTTGATAAAGAATATGACGTATAAAGGCAATAGACTCTTGTTTTTTGGCATTGTAAAAATCTGTAAAATTTTTTATTCGTTGAGACTGAATCTCGTTTTCTAACTCCCAGTCTTCTTTTTTATCTTGTTTACAATGAAAAAAATCATACAATCTTGCTGTTAAAGGTTTTGGAGATGAAGTTTTATGATGTTCCATCCAACTTTTACATAATTCTAAAACTTTTTCTAAATTAAGACCATTGTTTATAAATAACGAAGTCAATTGACGAATATTTTCTTCTGGTATATTTTTATCAGTAATCCAATGCCATAATCCAAAAATATTGAGTTTAGAACTGTTAAAATCTACAAAATGACTCAATAGATATAATTCTACTTCAGGTGCTGTTCCTTCGCTTGATTCTTCAATTTGTAAAATATTCATGGCAACAATATCAAGATTATCAAGCATATAATCTGGATTTCGTTCCCGAATTTTTTCAAACATCAATTTGAGGATCTCAAAAGCAGTATGTGTATTCGTCCCAAAATAATGATTTGTGAATGCTTCAATAAGAGGTGTGCGTTTTTTATCATCTAACCAAGCAGGAACATTTAAGAAGGGGTCCGCTTTAGCTTCCCCATTATATGGGTCCAATTCTAGCGGAGCAAGAATGTCTAAGAGAGGATCTGCCTTGGCTTCCAAAAGAAGTTGACAAGTATTGAGTTGCCCATAGGATGAGGCCAATTCCAGCGGACAAGAAAATCTTCTTCTTATCAATCCTTTTGAACTCGATGAACAACCCATATCATAAATATGATTTACATTTAAGCCTTTACTAATTAAAAACTGAAGAAATTCGGTTTGTTGTTTCTCTAATGTAGCGACAGATTTTTTAATAATTCTAATAAGTCTAAGAAAATTCAACACGAATGTATTATTCAAATCGATTAAAGTAAAGGCATGGTTGGGATTCACTCCTTGATTAACAAGTTCTGTTGCTAATTCAAAACGTCCGTAAAAAATTAAATAATGGATAATTGTCCTAACGGTATTTTCATTTTTCAATAACTCTGGAAAGGTTTTCATTAAATAAAGAAAAGCCTCAGGATGATATCTTGCAATCAATTCGACTGCAGAAGTAGGTTCCCATATAGTATATTTGCCAGATTTCAAAAACCATTTTTCATTCAACATTCTTTTTAAAATTGGTAATGGGATTTTCTTAATTTCATCAAAACTCCCAGTGGTAAGACGATTTTATAAGTCTATTTGTTGTTCTAAGGTAGGCTCTATTCTGGTTCTGCTTTCAGACATGGGTTACAACCTTTTAATATAAGCTATACATAAAATAAGTTGATGATTGTACTTTTAACAAAGAGATAGCTCAATACCAAATATTTACCAAAATTCTTTGAGTAAATTTTACACCTAGCCCCCATGATTTGTTACATTGCATCAAATCTGGATCTCCATCGTAACGCTTCTGATGAAATATCCCAGTTTAAATACTTTTTATCTTCAACTAATTAAGACCTTTTGATAGGCATATAAGTAATGAATTTGGCGTAATGTTTTTCTGACAAAACATGTTAAAACTATTTAGAAATGTCAGACATTTTCTGGCAATACACAATACATTTTAATTATTTAATATTTATGTTAAAATAGACCAATATTTACGCAATTTTATAGATGCATATGTTAAACCGCCTTATTTCAGTTGCCCCCATGATGGATTGGACCGATCGCCATGATCGCTACTTTTTGCGTCTTATTGCGCCTCATGTCTTGCTGTATACCGAAATGGTAACAGCGAATGCGTTAATTTTTGGGGATACAGCTAAGCTTTTAGAATTCCACCCACTAGAGCATCCTGTGGCTCTGCAATTGGGGGGAAGTGAACCTGTAAAATTGGCACAGGCAGCTAAATTAGGTGAAGACTTCGGTTATGATGAAATTAATCTTAATGTAGGTTGTCCAAGTGATAGGGTTAAATCGGGTCAATTTGGTGCATGTTTGATGCTAAAACCGGATTTAGTCGCTGACTGTATTGCCGCGATGAATCAAGCTGTTCAAATCCCTGTAACTGTAAAATGTCGTATCGGTGTAGATGAAGAAGATTCATATGAAGGTTTATGCCGTTTTATTGAAATCATCGCGCAAACCGGCTGTCAGGTATTTATTATCCATGCCCGTAAGGCCTGGTTAAATGGCTTAAGCCCAAAGGAAAATCGGGAAATTCCACCTTTGCGCTATGAAATTGTTCGGCAATTAAAACAAGATTTTCCACATTTGACTATAATTATAAATGGCGGAATAAAAACGGTTTCAGAAATCGATGCGCACTTGCAATCTGTTGATGGCGTGATGATTGGTCGTGAAGCGTATTCCAATCCTTTTTTATTGGCAGAAATTGAAGAAAAATATTTTTCCTCTGGAGAAAATATAAAAACACGGCATGAAGTAATAGAATGCTTTATTCCTTATATCGAGGAACAGTTAAAACAAAAAGTTAAATTGTCGAGTATAACAAGACATATTTTAGGTTTGTTTCATAAGGAAAAGGGTGCGAGAATATGGCGACGACACTTGAGTGAAAATGCGCATTGTGAAGGCGCAAGCATCGAAGTGATAAAATTAGCATTACATAAACTAGATGAATTAAGTAAAGAGTTATAGTTTTTAATTTGCAAATATTAGGTGAATATTATGTATGACATACTTTTGAGTATAGCAGATCCGATTGGGTTGTTTGGCGTTGTAATTATTTTGATTGCATATTTTTTATTAAGCATTGGTCGTTGGCCAGCAGAAAGCATTAGCTATCAACTGATTAATTTTTTTGGTGCTTTGTTCATATTATTCTCTTTATTTTTTCATTGGAATTTATCTTCCGTTGTTATTGAAGTTGCGTGGATGGCGATTAGTTTAGTAGGTATTTATAGAGTAGTGTATAAAAAAAAACTAGCTGAACAATCTCAAACCTAAACAAAATATTATAAGCAAAATATTATTGGCATATTTTTACCTTAATGAGTAAAATGCCGAAAAATTTTACTCCTAGGTATTAATATGCTAAAAGATATCATTGCCAATTTCTTAAGGGTTTCAGTTGATAAAGCAGAGGCTTTAATTGAATTATTTAAAATAGAAGGCCGCTGGCAACAAGAAAGCACTTGGAAAGATATCAAAATACATTCATCGCAAATTGAAACCCAAGCAGATCTCTTCAATTTTTTACAATCCACAGGTCAATCTCAATGGTTTAAAGGACATGATCGTTCCAAATTTCCTGAAAATATTTTGCAATCCTTAACAGAAGAAAAATATTTTCATTTATTAGAATCACTAGGGATGACGCAAGCAGTACCATACGATAGATCAAGAGGCAATCCTGATATTTCAGTTGTGTTAGGCTCATCTGAATCGCAAGTTAATGCTCGAGTTGCTGAGTTAGAAAAAGATCTTATGGCTGGGAAATTACCCCAAACAAAGATGATTTGTGGATTAAGCACTAGCAGCCGTAAATTAGGTGTGTCAGTTATTGAAAAAGAAGAAATATCAAAAACTAAATTAGAAGAACTCAAGCAAGATCCTACCGAAGTCAATATGGTTAATTTAAAAATGAATACCATGTTGAGTAAATTAAAAAAAGAAAAACCTAATTTAAATAATCTTATTTATAAAACCGTCGATACCGCATCAACTGCAACTTCACGTGAAGATGTAAAATGTGTAAAAACAAGTGACACTGCCTCTAGTTTAAAGCAATTGGTAGAAAGTCAGCCTGAATTTACCACAATGAAAAAACCCATCATAGTTGCCGCATACTCATGCCAGCCTTTTGTAGAGCGGCAACGGCGTGATGTTCAAAAAACATTGGGAGACGATTATCTTGTGGTAGCAGTGGGCTCGCAATTGACATTTGAAACATTTAAACAATACCCACAAAGTATCAGTATTTGTCTTGGTGAAGTAGGGCGTTTAATTAATATTAGTTATTTTGCAACTAATCTTGAATTAGCTAAATCACAAAAATTGACGCTGGAGGAGAAAGCTGAAATTGCAAATTTTTTTTCACCTAAACCTTTAGCCGAAACTAAACAAATAGAAATCAAAGCAAAACCAGAAATTGTAGTTCAAGAATTAAAAGGTTTGGTAAAAACATCTTCTCCAGAGATAAAAAACACAGCAAATATTTTTCAAAAATTGTCTAAAAGTAGTTTGACCGAAGAGTCTAAAACTAATTTAGATGAAGAGTACGTTATAGTAGATTCACCTAAAAATTTATCGGATTCAATCATCACGAATCATTTTGGGGTTGATGATTTAGTCGAAGACAAAGATTTGCAACTTGCCTTACTGCAAAGTCTAGCTAATGAACATAAACCGAAATTTCTCACTTGAACCCAAGTTTGGCAGTAGAAAAAGTTATGAGAACGCTTTAGCAATACTTGGACTTAATTACTTATGCAAAGATTAAAAGAAAAAAGAAAAATTCTGTTGAAAAAAAACATGCAAATAAAAAAAAAGAATCAACTGAAACATACGAATTGATTTCAGATGTGATTACAGTTCCTGCAGGCCACGATTTTCCAGACTTGCCGATAACATCAAAGACGAAAAAGATGCAATCTATACATTGACCCATGAAATGTTGACAGAGTTCATACTACTGCTCACACCTCCTGGTAAAACAGCTGAAAATGCACATAAGCCCTATCGAGAATGCTTTGATTCCATGCCTAAAGCCAAGGATTATATTGAGAATTTGCAATCCGTCACTTTTGACGATTTAAAAGCAATTGAAAAATACATAAATCATGTTTTTTCTTTAGTCCGACCACAATTAGAATTTAAATCACCGCTCTGTGAATACAATTTTAAGGATCGAATTTATAAACAATAAATCAAAAAAATCCCCGCAAAGCGGGGATAAGATAGGCATTCATCAAAAATCTCAATTATTAGAAGACTTTTGATCGTTTTGCTGAAACAATCTGCTCTTCCGATTCTTCAGTTTTTCTCTTACCAAAAAGTTGTAGTGCTTGTCTCTTTGCAGAAGATCTTGTTTCATACTTATGAGTAGGAGGCGTATCTTTTTCTGCAATTAATTTAGCTTCAACCAATTTGGCTTGTTGGACTTTTTGAGCTTCTAGAAGTTTTGCGGCTTTTTCTTTCTGAGCTTCTAAAGCGGCAACTTCTTTTGCTTCTGCAGCTTCATCCACTTCATTGACTTCTTTTGCTTCCTCTATTTCTGCCGCTTCCTCCATTTCTTCATCTTCGTCAGCTTTTGCTTCCATTTCATCCCTTTCATTTTCTGGGCTTTCATTTTCTGGAATTGAAAAATCGACATAATCTGCATCACTTGATGCTTCCTCTTTGTAGCGTTCTTCTAATTGTGCGATTTTGTTTAAAAAGGTTTGTCTTCCTTTGAACATAGGTGCGAGTTCATTTATTAATTTTTCATCAATTGCTTCATCTTTATCTTCTCTTTCGCTTTCATCAATTTTGCGGGAAAGTTTTGGTAGAGGAGATGGACTAACTTCTGATGGGGTTTTAAAAAGTGAAGCGGGGCTAGTTAAGGAGGAAAGACTAGAGGAGTTGCTTTTTAATTGCTGAGATGGTTTTACAGGAGATTCTAATCCAAGACCTGGTGCATAAGGTGAATCCATCAAATCAATCGAGCGGTCTGATGGAATATGATAGAGTTTTAATAACTCCTCATTCCTTTCTTTTTTCATATTCTTAACAACAATGACATTCTTGGCAGTGGTTATAATAGTATTAAATTCATCTTTATTGCTTTCAATTGCAGTTACAACATCGCGAATATTACGAATTTTTTTGCCATTGATTTCTGCCACGATTGCATTGACATTATAATCGTAACTTTGTGTTTCTGGGCAATCTAAAATTTCGTTAATTACTACAATTTGTTCATCAAGGAACTTTTTAGATACATTTGCTAGATAATCGTTTTCTTCAATTAAAAAACATTCTTCCAGATCCGATCCTCTGCCTTCCAAGTAATTACGCGTTAAGGGCATATATGAGATGCCAGAATTGACAAAATAAGTGGGCATCTTATCATGTTCTGCTGGTGGTACTTTTGAATATTGAAGTGGAATATAATCCATTTTGACAATAACATCGAGAATTTGTGGTTCTTTACTTTCTGTATTGTGTCTCAATACCTTTAGTTTAACAGTGTTATTGTCTGGATCATTAACAAATTTCATATGAGTGACATGGTTAAAGTCAACACGTTTACCAATGCCGGGAATATCAACGGTCCCTTCTCCAGATATCTTTAATCCATCGATTTCGAGTAAAATATCATCGCTTTTGAGTTTATTAAAGGTATCTGAAAATTCATTTTGCACTTTCACAATACGTACACCACTTTGTCCTGGCTGTAAATGATATGCTTTTTTTAAGTCTTCGTTTTCAAATACTTGTACCTCAATAGGCAAAATAGGAAATCCTTCATAAGGTTTGCCACTAAATGTCTCTTGCAAAAAATGTTTAATAATTGGAATAGGAATCATATATTCCAAACCTGGTCTTCCATATCCTTGGAAAGCGACACCAACAACTCGATAGTCTTCTGAAAAAATTGGGCCACCACTATTTCCTGGATTAATTGGTGCGCTGACCATGACTTGTAACAAGTCCATATGGCTCATTTCGTATTCGTCGACTTCAATGCGTTCTACCACTCCTGATGCCACAGAGATTTCACTTCCACCCAGAGGAAATCCTGCTAGAACGATAGGTTGCTTATAATTAACCATTTCACCCAATTCAACCGGTTCTGCTAATTTATTAAATTCAGGATCAGAAACTTCTAAGAGAGCCAAATCACATTGATAAGACACGATTTTACGAGTTGCATCATATTTTTTGGAGTCATTGGCGAGTCGTACACGGATCATGGTAGAATTTTCTACAACATGCGCGTTAGTTACGATATATTTTTTATCTTCATGAGTTATAATAAATCCTGATCCTGAGCCTTTTCTTATTTTTGCTCCCGCCCAAGGTTGGCCTTCTTCATAATCTGGAGTTTGTGAAGTTGCAATGACTTGAACTATCGATTTTTCACTTTTGAAATCAGATGTAAATTGTGGTCGGCTACTTTTTTTAAATTCATGTGGTTTTTGTTCTTTAATAGTTGCGATATTTTTTCCTGCTTTTGGCATAGTTGGAACTCCTTTTCGAAAAATACAAAACACCGTGTTCTAAATTTACGCTTCATGCGAGTAACTTCTTGAGAGTAAAACCGTCTCTCATGATTGAACTTTTCTTGTTAATTTTTCTTTTCCATGCAATGTTGTTATACTGAAAATTATTTTATTTCCTCCTTAAAAAATCATGACAGAAAATTCTGCACACTAATTCTATGCTGACGTACCTTAAGGAAATATTAAGAATTAATTTTATATCTAAAAGTCTTGTTGACAGGTTACAGAGCTGTCATTCTTCGTATTATTTACCTTGGTGATGGCCAAGAATAACGAACACTTGAGTTACAACAGTCGTATTATAAAAAAGAGAAATATATATGCTCAGTGAAAGAAATCCTCAACAAGGGCCTGAACATAATACATCGTCCAGGCGTTCCTTTTGCCAGAAACTTTGCCAAAATCCTTTATATGAGTTTAAGTCTATGGCTGTGCGCATAGGCAAATATGTATTCCGTGGTGCGATTTTTGCAAATACGGTTGCTAATGCTAATTATGCAGGTTCCTTTTCCTATACAACAACCCATCCTAAGATTGATGTCAAACAAATAACTTTCTGGAGTCCGCCAACAAGTTATTCTGTAGTTGATAAAATTATTTTTTATAAAAATGTGATTGGAACTTTTGCGATCAGTAGTTCCTTTATAGTGAGGTATTTTGGCTTAGCTGCGGAAAGAATACCAAGAGAATGGTTACTTGTTCGTCAAGGTAAAAATCGCGCGAGATTTGCTGCTGCGTTTGTTTTTGCTTCGCTAGCTATTCTGACAGGCGCTTCAATTGCAGCAGGTGGATCTTATGGCTTATTATTTTTGGAAATTGGATCAGGTAGTTTAGGTGTTGCTTGGACGTTTACATCGGGGATGTTAGGTCTGCTCAACTTAATGCCAAAAATAGGAAATTCCATAAAATTACATATATTACCTCGTGTTTATAGTGATTATGTTTTTAAACAACAAGTAGTTGAGTACTTAAATCAGATAGACCCTTTTTATAAAGCTGTAATTAATCAAATGCTGCGAGGTATGAAGCTAACGGATGAAACGTTGGTAACTTTTTTGCAAAACTTATCTGATTTTGCTACGAAATTGCAAAAAGAAAATGAAAGTCAAAAACATTCT
>JANWKO010000240.1 GCA_025451335.1 Gammaproteobacteria bacterium | reverse complement strand
TCCCGTCCAGAATTACCTAGATTACAAGAAGACACGCAATATTTAGATGAGTTTATTAAAAATAACTTTCCAGAGTTATATCCTATCCTTCATAAGATTGTTTTAAATGAACCACCAAAACGATGGGGAGTTCTCACTAAATTTGATGCAAAAAAATGGCATCTTGGAGGACATTTAACATTAATTGGTGATTCAGCACATGGTTGTTATCCATTCAATGGACAAGCTGCCAATTGTGGTATGGAAGACACTGTAGTACTCCGCGATTTAATTGAGAAACAATTAAAAGATAAAAAGATTACGATAGACTCTCCCTCTTTTAATTGGGAAGAGATTTTCTGTGAATTCTCTAAAAGAAAAATCGATACAGATACGATGGCTAATTATACAAAAGCTCCGCCGGTTCCAGGAACTAAAAAAGAATTTGAACTGAGAAAACTGATTGAATTTGAATTAATTAAACAAGGTATTCCTTCCTTTTTCTATGTAATGAATTTCACTACATTACCCTTTAGTAAGGGTATGGAGCTTTCGTTAGATCATGAACCTTTATTAAGTGAAATTTTCGATATTTTGAATAAAAAGGATCGGGATGTGAGTGCTGATGACGTTATGATCGAGACTACTGCTGCTATTGCGAGAAAACGTGCTAAAGACAAACTTACTGAAATGACTAAAGTTGCAACTAGTCCTCGAGATCGTTTCTTTGGTTCAAGTCATGATGGAATTTCGGAAACTGCGAAATTGTCATCAGCGAGACCTATCTTATAATCTTAGTTTTCTAATAATGAAAGTTGGTTATCAAGGCTGCGTTGCCGCAGCCTATGTATCTTTCCTACTACAATCAACTTAGCAACGGGAAGCTTGTTTTATGACTTTATTTAATTCAGTGCTGTTCACGCCTCGCTCTGTATAAGCTGGTGATTTATCCAAATTTTTACTATGTATTAAATTCGATCGTATTTTCATTATATTTTCAGAGTTAAATTCGTCAGGCCATTTCTGCGATTTGCCATCAGAAGGATTCAACTTCTTCAAAAGTTCTTTTGCAAGAAGATAATTAGCTTTTCTGTTAAGAGCTCTAGATTCTTTGAAAAACCAAAAACCATGGGAAAAATCAATTTCTTTCGATGCAGAGGATTTATATTGCTCAATTCTAAGGATATAATTGTCCAAGCTCTGCTTAATTAATGTTGATGATCGAGCTTTTTGAGCTCGCTTATAAATTTCTATGTGAACAGCGTTGGGATCGTCTATTTGTCTGCCATCACTTATGCCATGATGCAAGTATCCTCCTTGACTAGCAAAAAAATTATTAAATTCTTGCGTACATTGTGAAATAAGTTTTTCCTCATTCGGATCATTCTTAACCTCGAATGGGAGATCAAATGTATGTTCGCTATGGTCATTAATTCGCACATCATTGGAATGAATATGAATGCCTTTCTCTTGAAGATGTTTAATTAAGCTCTTTCCGTCTGATGTATCCCAAAATCCACCACCAATTTCAGCTGACATAAGCATGATATTAAAATGATGCAGGCGATTCATCAAGTCCTCACCCAAAAACTCCTTATAAGCGGTTATACTTTCATTGGGAGTTGAAAATTTTCTATCGTATAAACGATCCAGTTTTGTAATTTTAAAAATTGGCGCTCCCCCACTCCCAATTCCTCGAGAACTCTTATCATCAAGTCCCAAAGAAGGAATCCAAGTATTCAAACGTTTTGTCAGTTCTCCTCCACTCGTAGCACTGGATTTATAAAAAATGATGCCTCTATATACAATCATTTCATTCGATTCTTGGGTAACTATAGTTTCCTCTCGTATTTGACCTTCATGATCGTCTGAAATAACTGTAGAATAAATCTGACTATTAGGCACTTTCTTTAAATAATCTCCAAAGGTTCCACCCGTAAATGTTTTAACCGAATCTGCCAAAACTTCTTCGCTATTGTCCTTTATTCTTGTTCGCCGCATGGCTGGAGATGACATTTCATTTCCTTTGCTATCTTTTAAAATTTTGACAAGTGCTTTTTTCATTATGATGACTTTTTTTAACTTGGTATCCGATAGATTATCTTCAGACATTCCAGATATAACACTTTTCTCTTCTCCGAAATTTTTTTGATCTTTTTGATTTCTCAGCATATTTAGCTCTTCTCTCTTTCTTATATTCATCACGACTTTAATATAACCTATCTTCATGAGTCGCCCTGGACGTGCCATATTCAGGAGACGCTGGGATCAACCAATTAAAAATCTTCCAATTAAATTCGCTGCATTATCATCATAAATTGGATGGTTGCTAACCTCTCTTCCACTGGCATCTTTGTGATGTCCAAAGAATCGACATACACTAGATTGCTTCGACTTTTCAATTCCATCGACAAATAGGAAATATCTTAAAATATTTTTGAGGACATCAACAGTAACAATAAATTCACGTTTTTCCCGACGACATTTTTCACGTATTTGCAACAATGAAGAGTGAATAATATCCGCATATCGTTCATTATCTAGAAGAAACTTCACAATGGGTATCCGAAACGCGTCCATGCTATCAAGTTTCTCAATGAGATCAGCAATATTCTCTATAAATTTGCATTTAACAATCTGATCATAATTAGCATCCCAAAATTGACGGCCACGAAAAGATCCCAACTTAATAAAAATTCTGGTTAAAGGTATTGCTTTCTCAGGATGTTCTTTAAGATATTTGGATGATGGTAATAACCACGCCGTCTTATATTGAAGCTCTAGACTGGTTGCTAGTTGGCTTGAATATTGCGGGGTTTTGCATAACAAATCAAGATGGTCAAGTGCCAAGCTTGAACTATAGCCAAATTCAAATTCACTCCTGCGCGGTTGCGGTATATTATGAACCTTAATCAAGCTTTCACTCAGCGTTGCTGCTAAATCGGGTCTTGTTTTGATTGCTTTGAATACCGATGGCATCAGTAGGTTAGGATATCCACCTGGTACAAGTTGATTCAACAGTATGCCGTAAGAGTCTTTTTTCTTGTGAAGCTGAAGAGTATCAAATGCATCGCATATTGCAACAGCATGCTCGGGATGTTTGAGCATTAATTCACTGACTTCTTGATAAGTTGTATCAGCTGTTTTCCAGTCAGTATTTCGAATTCTATTGAAAGAATTTGTTACATCTAGCGAATATTTCGATATTTCACAAAGCCTGTAAAATAATTTTCGGTTTTCATCCGTGGGCTTAATTTCACTTGATGCCTTTGACAAACTATCTGCAAATTCAGCCTGTTTTAAAACTTGCAGAAAATTAGTGATAGGAATATCAACAACAATATTTTTTTCACCATGCGCATCAATTTGTAGAGATACGAATGGCAATGATATAATGAATTTTGCATTTTTACAGACATTGATAAAATCCATATTTTCAATAATTGTACGCGCTTCATCTTGACCGCGCGAATCAATCCAAGAAAAAAGTCTCATTAAATAATCTGTCACATTATCCTGATAAATAGGTTCAACCTTAGGTAGAGATTGCAGAATTTGATTAAATCTTTTCGCTGTCAAAAGACCTAATTTTGTCAATATTTCAAAAACTGTTTTGAGATTATAACTTCCATGATAGGTAATCCATTCAGGCATTAACAGTAAGTTTTCAGTTGTCTTGAATTGTTCTTGAGGAAATAGTTCATTATCCAGTAACCAATGGCCATTATGCTCTAGTAAGAATTTGGCTTCGTTTGAGGCGTTTAATATAGCTAATAAATTTTTGTATAAAGGATCTGACTTATCAGCATCACTGAATAATAATATTCTCTGCAGTTCCGCGATCTCAGCCAATGTCAACGAACTTTGGTCTTCCTTACTTTCAATCGATCTGGCTATACGTTTTCCCTGGATTATTTTTACAAATTCTTTCAACTTTACAATATAAACGGCACCACCAATTATGTAATGTACAATGCTTTTAACTTTAGATTTGATAGTGCTCTGGTCACGCTCGTGTTCTGCAAGAGCAGTCGTCAATTGTTCTATGGTAATTCTGGCTTGCATTCGGTTTACCTATCTTTGCTATCTTAATTAATCCACACGATGTCTTGTTTCTCCAGCCTTTAAACCATCATCAGCTCTGGAAACCATAACAGAAAATTTTGTTACACCGTTCTTACATATTCAACAAGAAAATTTACGTTCAAGTTGTTTACCACTTCTAAGTTCCAAACCAAAATCAGATTGCCGCTGTTGATCAGTCCAAGGTTGATATTTTCGCCAACCCAGTCTTTGATCATAAGTGTCTCCATTGCAGCGAACATCACAAATCCCAAAAGCATCTGCTAAGGTGCGGCAAACCATAATTTGTCCTTTTGGATTATCTTGACCAATTTGATGATTTGTCCCTTTACTTCGCAGATTTTCGATAGATTGGGCTTCAATGCCATAAAGAAATTCAAATGTTTTCTCTTCCTCTTGAGATGGTTTCTTACCAGAAAAAAAATTTACATTTGGCCTCCCAATTGCATCAAGAGTTACTTCACCAATGATTTCTTTTGCTTCTATATCTTCACGCACTGCAAAAGCGTCGCCAGTAGTCTTTTGTCCAGCAACTCTACTTAAAGGAGGATCCCAAGATTCGCGTTGCTTCTTTGCAAAGAGTGCTCGACCGGCATCGGAAACTAATTCTGCATTTATAGAAGCTTGATATGTACCGTATGAATTTGAACCAGCTCCAACGCACACCGCCACCGGCAAAAATAAAACAGCCATGCCAATTCCTGTAGCCACTTGACTAGCAGTACGAGTTTTTGCTTCTATTTCAGATTCTTCTGCATATTTAATTTGCTCTGCAGATTTAGAATCTGCTAACAATTTATCTAACCAGCCATCAGGTTTTTTAAATATAACCACTCTAAAATCGGCATATTTAGGTAGCTTCTGCAATTCTATGCGGCAACTTTCCAACAACTGGTTAAGAGCAGAATCAAGAAATCTAAAACTGTCTTCCTGAAATTTTTTGTTAATGACTGATAAAACACCATTTGTATTGTCAAGGAGCTTATTTGCATCTTCAAAATATTTTTTTAAAGCTGCTTTATCAAGTTTGAATTCAGGCGCATCAAAATCTCTCTTTAATTTCTTGAACTCAAGTAAGAGAACTTTTGCAAGAAGACATCTTGCAAAATCACCTTTTTCTAAATTATCAATTGATTTAAATTCTTCACTAAAAATGCCTTCATTTCTTCGAGTGTTACAGGCTCAGATGGCAAACTAATTACATATTCTTTTTTAGCGTTCTCAGCTATTTGAATTTCCTTTAAATCCAGTTCCACGATAGATCGCATGTGTTTTCTGACCACATTATAATTTTTTATATCATTAAATAATTGGGTTTTATGGGATAGAATTTCTGTCGACTCAGCTTTTTTGGGAATAGTTTTTAAAAATCCAAATGAGAAGCTTTGTAAAGGCAAAATCTTATTAATGATGTCATAAGTGCTTAAAGCTTTATTGATAATACTATTATAATCTTGAATAAAATACTCACATTTTAATTTATCCATATTCCATTTTGAATTTGCACTATTATATTTTGTCACTATTCTAGTTATTTCACTCTGAACCAAATTGACCAACATTAGTTTTATATAAGTTCTATCTTCTTTTAATTCCTGTGGTTTATTTTTAAATTCATGTATACCTTGGAGATTGGCTTTTACTAAATAAACTAATTTATCAAATGGATTTTCTGGTGCTTTGAATTCCTTGGCCGTGATAATCTTATCTTGAAGCGGCTTTAATTTTTTTTGAATGGAAGCTGAAAATGAATTTACAAACTGATTCTGGGTTTCTTTTCTCATATAATTGTTGTGAAACATAGTATAAAACCTCTGAGCAAATTTGATCTTTTTATACGCTTTTACATATGAAATGTCAATAAAGAGCAACTTAATTAATAATATTCGAAAAGCGACATGCTAACGATTATTGATTATTTGATTAACAATAATTTAAGTTGCAATAATAGCAGTTATTTACGAAAAATGGTTGGCGTGTTAAATGCTCGTACTGCATTTTAGGTCCATATAGATGTTTGGTAAGGTCCGAGAATAAATATCTATACACTATTCTTATGTTTACCAATAGTACAAACTTTAGGTAAGATAACGGGTTCTTCTTTCTCTTCAGCAATTGCTAAAGTTGATGTTTTAATTGGTCCCATCTTTTGAAAATCGGTGGAGGCCCACATGTATTCGCTAATACAATCCACTAGTTTAGCTTCAAATGAAGTAGTTTTTTTAATTGCAGCTTTAAATATTTTTAAAGAATTATTAGTGTGAAGAGTATCCGCATGATTTTTTGTCACCACCGATAATGCTTTAGTTTTGATTTTATTTATCATACTCACAATATCTTTTATAACATTATCATCTTGAACTAAGCGTCCAAACAGATAGTCACGATCTTGAATGATATCAGGCCGTTTTATCCATGAGTTTTCACAACTTTCATCAAATTCACGCGTTATTTGTCTAAATACTTTTTTATTTCGAATTTTAATTCTTTCACTACCATCATAAATTGGATAACCTCTCTTCAATATTGTACTGACGACAGCAGAAAGAATATTTCCTGTGGAATTTTCAGTTGCAGCGAGTCTTACTGATGCGATTTGGCTGCGTATCAAAGCCACATGCTTATCTTCAGCAAAAATAGGGGCAGCTGCTTCTATATAAGCAATCGCATTTTGTGTCCACAAGCTTTTAGGATGTGCTAAGAGAACATCCGGCGTCAATGACGTTGCACTGTCTCCTGTTGGGTATGAGGTAAAAAAATTATATTTTGGATCAATTTTTGTTTTAGCTACAACAAATGGTGTAATATCAAAATCAAAATACCATCCTCCGATTTGATCTAAGATATAAAATCGAAATATGTCACTTGCTGCTGCAGGATTAGGAGGAAGATTTGCAAATTTTTTTATAAACTTATCTATAGAATTCTTAACAGTGTCAGGAATTTTTAAAGTAGACAAATGCGCAATGGTAACGTCTATTCCTGCCAATTGTTTTCTAACTACAGCATCGTATTGAGATTCAATCCAAACACAAATCTCATTATCAGGATTGAGTTTTTTCCATCGTGATAAGGCTTTGATATCTTTTTCACGTAATGGGCTACCAATCCAAATCAAGTGAACAGGATAATTTGGCTGGGTAAGAATAGTGGCTGGTTTATAAAAGCAACTGAACATATTATTTTCGCTAATTTCGGTTTAATTGAGCGCGTAAAATACATATTTACAGACCATCAGTCAACAATTTACATATTATTTTCTGTTTGCTTTCCAAGCAATAGTTGTTGATCTGGGTTAAATGAGTTCGCCGACAACCGATGCATCGTGTACTTTCTGATTGGTTAATTCTAAAGTTTGTATAATGTCTTACACCTTTTTCATTTGGAGAAGTAAAAGATCTTAATCGTTTATGGTTGAGAGGTGGATTCCCCGATTCTTATCTCGCAGCCATTAATCGAGTGAGTCTGGATTGGCGCAGTGCTTATATCGCAACATTCTTAGAACGAGATATTCCAAATTTGGGTATTCAAGTTCCTCCACAGACACTCAGACGTTTTTGGATGATGCTAGCACATTATCATGGAAATATTTTTAACGCCTCGGAAATAGGTCAATCAATGGGTGTTGCACATACAACAGTGCGTCATCATCTGGATATTTTAACAGGTACTTTCATGATAAGAGAATTGCGTCCATGGATTGAAAATATCAATAAACGTCAAATTAAATCACCTAAAATCTATTTTCGTGATAGCGGAATCTACCATAATTTACTAGGTATTACTGATCAAAAATCATTACTGACAAATCCCAAATTGGGTGCATCATGGGAGGGCATGGCATTGGAACAAATTATCCGCCATTTTCATGCGACACCCGAAGAAGCATATTTTTGGGGTGTGCATAGTCAAGCTGAATTGGATTTATTAATCATGAAGAATGGCAAACGTATTGGCTTTGAATTCAAGTACTCTGACGCCCCACAATTGACTAAATCTATGCAAATTGCTCAGGACATCTTAAATCTTGATGAGCTCTATGGAATTTGCCCAAGCAAAACAGAGTATAAGCTCGCCAAAAACATATATGTTTTTGACATAGAAAAATATTTAACCTTATGAAAATTGAGCGATTATAACTCAATCTTCATGGAAATGATAACTGGTGGATTACGACGCTGCGCATCTAATCCTCCAAAAATGACATCTCTCTATACTGCGGCCCACAACCAGATGGACAATTACAATTTGGGTCAGTAGAATGAATG
>JANWKO010000239.1 GCA_025451335.1 Gammaproteobacteria bacterium | reverse complement strand
TTAAAGTCCCTTTTAAATCGGCAAAGCTAACATTTTCATCCACCAACAAGCCTTCCACTTGGTGGAACATAGGCGTATGGGTTAAATCAAAATCTCGACGATATACTCGTCCCATAGCAATGATACGTAATGGTGGCGGATTATTTTCCATCGTACGAATTTGCACCGGCGACATATGTGTACGCAATACAGTGCCTTCAGGAAAATAAAAAGTATCTTGCATAGCACGTGCGGGATGTAGTTTAGGAATGTTTAATGCTTCGAAATTATGATAATCATCTTCAATTTCAGGGCCATCCATCATGCTAAAACCCATTTGAGAGAACAATGCTTCAATTCGCTCACGAGTTTTTGTTATAGGATGAAGACTTCCTAATGCTTGTTGACGTCCTGGTAAAGTTACATCTATTGAATCCGCGGCAAGTTGATTTGCGATTTGATCTTTTTGCAATAATTCATTGCGCTGTTCAAGGAGTTCTTGAATTTGTTGCTTAATAGTATTAATTCGTTGCCCAGCTATTGGACGTTCTTCTGGAGGCAATTGTCCTAGATTTTTTAAATATTCAGTGAGCTTACCTTTTTTACCCAGATATAAAACACGATAGTGATCTAGGTTCTTTAAATCTTCTGCCTGGAGAATTTCTTGAGTGGCTTGTTTTAAAATGGAATCCAAGTCGGTCATGAATATATCATCTTCAAAAAAAAATAGGGGTAATATCCCCTATTTAATTTAATCTAGAATGATTAGAGTCTGTATATAAATAGACCCTAATCCTGTGCTTTCTGTGACTTACTGATGTCAGACTTAAGTACAGATTTTCGAATCTTTCTAAGCTGCTAAACTTATTTTAGCTTGATCAGCTAACTTAGCAAACGCAGTTCTATCGAAAACAGCTATATCAGCTAGCACTTTTCTATCGACATCAATCGCTGCTTTTTTCAAGCCATTGATAAATGTGCTATAGGACATTCCGCATTCGCGAGCCGCAGCATTGATACGTACAATCCATAAGGCTCTGAATACACGCTTTTTCTGACGTCGGTCACGGTAAGCATATTGAGCCGCTTTAATAACAGCTTGCTTCGCCACGCGATAAACGCGACTGCGCGCACCATAATATCCTTTGGCTTGATCTAAAACCTTTTTGTGTCTAGCTCGCGCTGTGACACCTCGTTTAACTCTTGGCATACCTCATCTCCTCTTACACGTTCGGCAACATCTGTATGACTGAATTGACATCTGATTTGTCAACATGTCGGCTGCCGCGCAAATTTCGCTTACGCTTGTGCGGTTTCTTGGTCAAAATATGATTTCGACCAGTGGCACGGTGTTTAAAACCGTTAGCGGTTGCTCTAAAGCGCTTCGCTGCACCACGGTTGGTTTTCAGTTTTGGCATTGAATTAACACTCCACTTAACTACTCTAAAAAATCTAAACAAACATTTAAAAACTACTTTTTCGGCCCTATCACCATGACCATTTGACGGCCTTCTAATTTCGGGCGCTGTTCTACGACACCATGCTCTACTAAGTCAGCCATGATGCGCTCCATCAGTTGCATACCTAATTCAGGATGCGTCATTTCTCGTCCTCTAAAACGCAGAGTTACTTTTGCTTTATCTCCGTTTTTTAAGAACCTCAACAAATTGCGCAATTTCACTTGGTAATCAGCTTCTTCGGTCGCTGGTCGAAGCTTGACTTCCTTGAGCTGAACTTGTTTTTGCTTCTTCTTAGCCGCTGCTTTACGTTTGTGATAAGCAAATTTGCCAAAATTCATGATTCGGCAAACAGGTGGCTTAGCATCTGGCGATACTTCGACCAAATCCAAACTGGCTTCTTCACTGATTCGTATCGCTTCGCGGACTGAAACAATCCCTAATTGATTACCTTCAGCATCAATCAATCGGACTTCTGGGACTCTAATTTCCTCATTAATCCGAGGTTTTTTTTCTGCGCTAATTCTACATTCCTCCTAATCGGTTCTACCTTTACGTGCAATAGCTTCTTTTATTAAATCCAAACACTTATCAATGGGCATGCTACCTAAGTCAGCGCCTTGTTGTGTGCGGACAGCTATTGTACGCGTTTCCACTTCGCGATCCCCTACTACTAATAGAAACGGAACACATTGCAAAGTGTGTTCGCGAATTTTAAAGCCGATCTTCTCATTTCTCAAGTCCGATTTTGCTCTAATGCCCTGTTTTTTCAAGATAGACAGCAAATCTTCGGTATATTCGACCTGTCGATCGGTAATATTCATAATGACAGCTTGCGTTGGGGCTAACCAAACAGGTAGTTTACCAGCATAATGCTCAATTAATATACCAATAAATCGTTCCATTGAGCCCAAAATGGCGCGATGGAGCATGACCGGAACCTTTTTACTGCTATCTTCATCAATATAATAGGCTTCCAAATGCGCAGGCATAACATAATCGAGCTGTAGTGTACCACATTGCCACATTCGATTTAAGCAATCTTTTAAATGAAATTCAATTTTTGGTCCATAAAAAGCACCTTCTTTAGCCCGTACCTCAAAATCTAGCCCCGCTAACTTCAAAGATTGAGAAAGAGCGTGCTCTGCTTTATCCCATTGTTCATCTGACCCGACTCTTTTATCTGGACGAGTTGCCAACCGAACGGAAATGTCATTAAAACCAAAATCTTTATAAACATCTAATAATAAACGAATAAAATGCGAAGCTTCTTCTTGCAGCTGATCTTCTGTGCAAAATATATGCGCGTCATCTTGCACTAGTTGTCGAACTCGCATTAAACCATGCATAGATCCAGATGGTTCATTTCTATGCAGCCCGCCAAACTCAGCAAACCGTACTGGCAAGTCACGATAACTGCGCAATCCTTGTTTAAAAATCTGAATATGGCAAGGACAATTCATAGGTTTTATGGCATAAGTGCGATTTTCTGACTCGACTGTGAACATTTCTTCGTTAAAATTACTCCAATGTCCAGATTTTTTCCATAATTCAAGATCCACTAATTGGGGAGATGAAACTTCTTCATAGCCTTTCTCTTTTATACATTGGCTAATATATTGTTTGATTTGTTGATAAATTGTCCAGCCATTGGGATGCCAGAAAATCATGCCTGGCGCTTCTTCTTGAAGGTGAAAAAGATCGAGATTTTTCGCAATCTTACGATGATCGCGCTTTTCAGCTTCTTCTAAGTTTTTAATGTACTGCTCTAAGGCTTTTTTGTCGGTCCAAGCTGTTCCATAAATGCGCTGCAGCATTTCATTATTTTGATCACCGCGCCAATAAGCACCAGCGAGTTTCATTAATTTAAATGCTTTCAACTTTCCCGTACTGGGCACATGGGGGCCGCGGCATAAATCAATAAAATTGCCTTGTTGATATAGGGTTAGCACTTCATTTTCAGGAATACTTTCAATAATTTTAGCTTTGTAGATTTCGCCGATACTATGGAAATATTTAATCGCTTCATTTCGAGAAATCACTGTGCGCGTTACAGGATAATCCTTCTTTGCCAATTCCTGCATTTTTTCTTCAATACGCGCTAAATCTTCCGGTGTAAAAGACCGTTCAAAGGCAAAATCATAATAAAAACCATCTTCAACAACCGGACCAATGGTCACTTGCGCACTTGGAAAAAGTTCTTTAACCGCTTGAGCAAGCAAATGTGCACTCGAATGGCGAATCACTTCTAAAGCTTCCGGGTCTTTCTCCGTAATAATGGAGACATGGGCATTTGTTTCTACTAAATAAGAGGTATCAACGAGTTTTCCATCCACTTTCCCGGCTAAGGCGGCTTTGGCTAAACCTGGCCCAATACTTGCGGCGATTTCCGCAATCGTGACTGCATTATCAAATTGCTTTTGGCTTCCGTCTGGTAAAGTAATCATTGGCATAATTGATCCTGATTATTCCCAAGGTCTTTTGCTACTGGCTAGGGGCTGTGACCCTATATGTCTTTGAGACCTTAGAGACTCTGCATTCGATGATTATTTGGTAGGCACGAGTGGGATCGAACCACCGACCACCACCATGTCAAGGTGATGCTCTACCACTGAGCTACGTGCCTATCATTTCTGAGTGCGCAAAGATAGCATCTGTGTACATTAGACGCAAGATTTTACTTATATTTTATTAAACAAACCTATACAATCACTAAACGTGCTCGCAGTTGGACTCCCGGGATGTTGTATAATATCTCGTAACTATGTTGTATTTGCTCGACATAGAAGCACTAGCAAATCATTTGCTTAACTAAATATTGACTATCACCGATATCAAAAATCTAATAAGCAAATCCCACCTTTTTCACATTATCCCATAATTTACTCACCTAGCATTATCAAATAATGCCAATGATTATTCTAAAAATATTAATAATCAGGGAGTTAAACAATCAAATTAAACTCATTTAACAATATAGAAAATTATACCACTCGGTGGTATACTTAATTATGAAAGGTTAAGAGATGAATATTTTCAAAAACAAGCCATTTGAAAAATGGGCATGCAAAATAAAATTATCAGATTCAATTTTGATTGATATTGTAAAAAACCTCGAAAAAGAATTGTACGAAGCCAACTTAGGCGGATACGTTTATAAAAAACGTATTTCAATTGAAAGTCGTGGAAAAAGCGGCGGAGCAAGAACAATCATTGCATTTAAAACTCACGACAAAGCTTTTTTTATATATGGATTTGCTAAAAATGAAAAAGCAAATATTTCAGAAACAGAGAAAGAAGCACTAAAAAGATTAGCAAAACATTATTTTAGTTATGATTAAATTCAAATAGATCATGCTGTCAAAAATGGTGAATTAATTAAGGTGAAATATGAAAAAATCAATTCTTGAAGTTGTCCACGAATCTGCGAAAGGACTATTTGATATTGGATTAATGGATGCAAAAACTATGCATACATTCGATGCCCTATGCTTACCTCCAGTACGAAAATTAAGCCCGAAAGAAATTAAACGCATTCGTCTACGTGAAAAAGTAAGCCAACCTGTATTTGCTGAGTATCTCAATGCAAGCCCTTCCACAATTAAAAAATGGGAAACTGGTGAAAAACATCCAACAGGACCAGCGCTTAAATTATTAAATATTGTTGCACACAAAGGTCTGCAAGCACTCTTGTATGATGAAAGAGACAATCAAATTAAATAACATTTTCTTTTATTCTTATTATATTAAAATAATAATTGACACCATCTTTTTGAATGCCTACGAGCTTATTAAACTTGAAAAATTTAATAAAACAGTTTGTCCTAGTGCAAAAGCCTCTCAATTCAATGTAATTTTTGGCATTAATTAAAAATAAAAACTTAGCAAAAATTCACAAATAATTTTTCGAATTATTTATTTTTAGAAAATGATGAATAAGCAATCGCGGGAGAAGGCGATCTTGGTCATCACAAGTTGCAGCTATTGCCTATAGTCTCGCTTCGGACGACTACCTTATCCTGCATAGATATTTCTCCGAGTGATGATCGGGATGCTGCGGCATAAGCATTCGATAGACAGATGTTTTTGCTTGACATAAGTTTCCAAACGACTGCGGGCATGGTTGCCACCCGCACCCCCACTGCCTCGCCGCCAGGCCGCGTATTCATAACCCATCCGAGAAAGAGGATCCGAATCTAGAGGAAAAAAGTAAGCATTATCATGACGGAACTTAAAGCGACGATCTAACTTCTCATTAGCATCCACCACATAATAAAGGCCTTGACTAAATGCTTGAGCATAACAAGCTGGTAAATATCTCTGGATATAACCCACCATTTTACGCCACATCAAAACATTTTTAACACTGTCCCAGGTTCCACCAAATGCATTATAGCGTTTTTCATCATCATATAAGTTGAATGCTTCAACCAGTAATTCAACATTAAAGTGTTCACCACGTCTAATAATCCCTTTCGGTCTTAAATAGTCTCTAAATTTCTTTAATGCATCCGCACACTTGGCATCGACTTTGACTTCACCATTACTATTATTATAATTTCCATTAATAAAACGAACATCAGCGACTGCAATCGCATCAATCACTTCCCTCAGTGCTTTCATATCATTTCCTCTTCTTTCTTTGACTTCTCTTGAATTGATATACACTTCATAGCCGCCTGGAAATTGCCCTTCTTGTTGTTTATCAATTTCTGAATTGGCTGCTTTTTCATCCTGATTAAACGCATCGATAAAATGACCTTTAATCATTTCCGCCATGCCTTCATCAGGATGTAATATTTGAATATAACCTTTTTCATCTAACACAGGCTTATTGTCTTCATCGAGTTTCGCTCGGTTAACATCACCCGCGCCTAATGCCATTTGATAAGCCGTACCTTCAATAAGTCGGCCTGAATAATCTTCTGCGATTCCCTTTTCTAATAATAATTTGGGATTTTCTTTGATGAGCTTTTCAGCTTTGGTTTTTTCTCCACGTACCACGTAACCCAAAAGCTGTTTTAACTGTACTTTTAAATTAAAGTTATGGGACGTGATTTTAGCAGGTACTTGGTAACCGGGTAATTTTGAAAATTGGCTATGTCTTGCGAGCTGTACTTTCTCAGACAAAGTTAAATAACCATAGAAGGGACTTTCTTTACTGTTTTTTAAAATATTACCAAGCAAAGGTAAAAGATCCGGTTCAGAATTGGTGGACGCGGAGCTACTTTGGTTTAAAGTATTTGAATCTCGAGGTGAATCAATTTCTCGATTTAATTTGCATTTCGCTTCTGTTAAACGCATTTTTTTGCGTATGTTTGCCGCAGATTCTTTTCGCGTTGCAGACATGGTTACCCTCGTTTGTAGAATTATTTATAGTTATTTCATTTGAAGAGTGAAAATTATACTAGATAATTGTAATTTGTACATATTGATATATCTGAGATAGACGTTTTTTTACACAGTCCAGAGGAAATTCTTGTTAGCACAGCAAAATAAAATGTGCTAAAGGATTTCTATGCATGCAATTAAAAAATAGCACCGTTAAATTATCATTAGCGTCTTTAATAATTCTTTTATTCTAATTTTGTTGAACCGATAAAGAAGTTAAAATTTTTATTCATTTTTTCTTGTCTGATCTATTAGGATAGTAACAAAATATTGACTAACATCTACATCACAAATAATAATAGACGGGATTCATCCCTTTATCAGAATATCTTCATATACACCCTTACCAATAATGATAAGCGCTTAAGATCAATCATCATTTTGTATTGCGAGAAGAAAAACAACCCTTACTCAACGATTACTGCACGTGAGAATCCAGTAACTAAAACTAACCGATTTATTTGACTAAATTAGTTTATCAATTATAATTATAGTTATCAGCAGGTGATAATAATGAATAATAAACATGATATGGAAACACTGCTAAATTTAGATGGTATTGTGATCGAGCAAGCTGGCGGATATTGGACAAAATTTGAAGTCCGCGAAGCACCAATAACAGATGAAATGCCGCACGGCATTCGTTATAGCCTAACACTTCATGATCGCAAGGGAAAACGCATCATGGGCTTTGATAATGCTCATGCGGTTAAGGGCTTTAATAAAGGAAAGTTTAAAAGCAGAAAAACATTCGATCATCGGCATAGACATTCAGAAGACGAAGGTGTTATTTATCTATTTGTGGATGCAAATCAATTATTAAAAGATTTTTGGTTAGAAGTAGATAAAGCTCTTAATACTCTCGGATTTGAACAGGAGAAGTAATATGAAAACCATTAAAATCGGCATTATGCCACAAAAAGAAATTCGTGAACGCACACTTGCTATTGCACGTGGCGAGTATACTCCGCGATCTGATGAGCCTAAAATTTGGTTTACTTCTATTCGATCGCTTGCTGAAGTTTTGAGTGATGACAATCAAGCTTTGCTACAAATTATAATGGAAAAAAAACCAAATTCTATCCGCGAACTATCTGAACTGAGCGGACGACAGTCCAGCAACCTTTCGAGAACATTAAAAATGTTATCTGCTTACGGGTTTATTAAACTTGAAAAAATTAATAAAACAGTTTGCCCTATTGCAAAAGCTTCGCAATTCAATGTAATTTTTGGCATTAATAAAAATAAAAACTTAACAAAAATTCACAAATAGTTTTTGCAATTATTCACCGTTACATAATGAATAATTTATTGTAAAAAAAGAAAGCTTTAAATTCCTCCCTGTATCAGTCTATCTGCATGAATTCCAAATCCCCGACATCTCAAAATAGTTGGCTGACATAAAAATCCCGAAATATATCAGCAAGTAGGTGATTTTTTATCGCAATGCAAAAAAAAATATTTTTAGAAATTTTCAATATTAATTCAAAAGATGAACTTAGTTACCATTGACATTATGTCGTTTATATACGACACTAAAGAGATTGTGATTCAGTAGGTGATGGCGTATCTGAATTGAGATTATTTTTTGGGCCTGGTTTCCGAATTTATTTCGTGGAAAGCGACGATACTATAGTTATCTTGCTTTGTGCAGGCGACAAAAAAAGTCAAAAAAAAGATATCCAACTGGCAAAAGCGTATTGGCTTGAATTAAAGGAGCGAAGCAATGAGTAAATTAAAAATTTTAAAAAATACAGCGAGCTATCATGATGAATTAATCGAGTCTCTTAAAAATCCTAAAGAGGCAAACTTATATCTACGTATTGCAATAGAAGAGTATCAAGAAGATGGTAACACTGAAACACTACTTGTGGCATTACGTAATATCACCGAAGCTAAAGGTGGCATGGGAAAGTTAGCTCGAAAAACACACTTGAACCGACAAAATCTTTATCATGTTCTTTCAAAAAATGGTAATCCAACTTTAGATACTTTTGGTCTTATCTTGAGAGGTCTAGGCTATAAATTGACAATACAACCTGACGAAAAAAGAAAGGCAGGATAACCCCAAAAGATCAGACAAGATCTGCAACGCTTCGTCATGTGGTGGGCGAATACATCTGACATATGGTCGAAGAAATATTATGCGCATTTATCCAGACATGTTGGTCATCGCAGGTTGCAGCCATTGCCTATAGTCTATTAGTACGACAATCAACTACGGTATCCTGCTTAGATGTTTCTTCAAGTGCCTTCAATAAACAGAGGTTTTTTGCTAGACATAAACGGCTAAACCAGCGCTCATTCTCCACAGGCCCCAACCGAAACCTCCTTGGCCCGACCCCCCACACCGCATATTCATCACCCAACCGAGAATGAGGATCCAAATCAAGAGGATAATAGTAAGCTTTTTCATATCCTTCTCGATCCTTGTCGAATTTAAAGCTTCGCTCTAACTTCTGATTAACAAGCAATACATAATAAAGGCCTTGACAAAAGGCTTGAGCATAACAAGCGGGTAAATGTCGTTGGATTTCACCTATTACTTTACGCCACATCAAAGCATTCTTTGGATTTTTACATCCTTCATACTCATTTCCATATTCAAGAGAATGACCAGGACCAGCGTATAAATCATCGAATAATCTGAATGCTTCAAGCAATAAAATAACATTAAAGTGTTCACCACGCTTAATTATCCCTTTCGGTCTTAAATAGTCTCGAAATTTATTTAATGCCTCTTCACATTTGGCATCGACTTTGACTTCACCATTGCTGTTTAAATAATC
>JANWKO010000238.1 GCA_025451335.1 Gammaproteobacteria bacterium | reverse complement strand
CTACAATAATTTGTGAAGGGACAGCAACAAATTTGCCAAACAGCAGCACCGATTTCAATTTGTCTTGTGATTGTAAGCTTGGCATATCGGCAAAAAAGCCATAAATTACTCTGCCCTTAAAGTTTGTATAGGATCTAATTTGGCTGCTTTATAAGCTGGATAAAATCCAAAAAATATGCCTATTAAAACAGAAACACTAAATCCAATAATAGGAGGCAATAAAAATATAGTAAATTCCCAATTAAAAAAAGTCGCTATAATCAAGGAAGATAAAATCCCGACTATAACGCCAAAAACACCACCCAAAAGTGATAATAAAATTGCTTCCGATAAAAACATCCATTGAATTTCTTTACGACGGGCTCCCAAGGCTAAACGAATGCCGATTTCGCGTCGTCTTTCTAATACAGCCACCAGCATAATATTCATCACACCTATGCCACCGACTATTAATGAAATACTACCGATTAAACTTAATAAGAGAGTGAATATTTGACGTTCTCCCTCCATGCTATTAAGCAGCTCTTGAGAACTTCTAAAAAATAACTTTTTATTTGGCGCAACAAAATTTAAATATTTTTCAAGTTCACTTTTTGCAGCGGGAATATTATCTGTCGAACTCAAACGCATGATAATATCATTTATTTCAAATCTAGGGGCTATTAAGCCGATTGTTTTAATCGGAACAATGACAGATTCATTAATGTCTTGAAAAAGAAATGCGTTTTCAGGATAAGCGTCTAACACACCGATGATTACAAAAACGGTATTGCCCAAATATATGCGTGAACCAATAAGGTGATCATTCAGATTCTTAATTTGCTTATAAATGCCATTACCAATTACACAATATTGTACAAAGCGATCAAATGGAGAAATAAAGCGCCCAGAATTGACTTGAAGATGAATAACATTGGCGAAATCAGAAGTGACTCCTATAATCCCGCCCATTAATTTGGTGCCCTTATAATTAATGTCGGAATGATGGATGATATATGGTGCCACAATAGAAATATCAGGAGATGCATTTTTTATTTTTAAAGCATCTTCTAATGACAATGTTTTTTGTTCTGGTCCATATTCTTTATTAGACATTGAGACTGATAATAAATCTATGCCTAGATTTTTAAATTGTTTCAGCGCTTCTTCTGAGGCCATTTGTCCTGTAGAGACCATAGCCACGACAGAGGCTGTCCCCACTAAAATGCCAAGCATGGCTAAAAAAGTTTGTAATGTGGTTGATTTAAGACGATCTAAAAATGATTTAATAATCTTAGGATAATTCATGTTTATTCACTCAATATCATTCCGTCTTGAATACGTATCGTCCGCATGCATTGTTCTGCAATTTTGGGATCATGTGTCACAATGATAATGGTTATATTGTCTTTTGAATTTAATTCCTTGAATAAATTCATAATGAGTTGCCCAGTTTTAGAGTCTAATGCGCCAGTGGGTTCATCAGCCAAAATAAAAGTCGGACTTCCGACTAAAGCACGAGCGACAGCGACTCGTTGTTGTTGACCGCCAGATAATTGACCGGGTCTCCGATCGGAAAAATCTTTTAATCCTACCTTCTCAAGAAATTTTAAAGCAAGCTCATTTTTTTCGTTTACAGGAGTATGACGATAATATAAAGGTAATCCTACATTTTCTAAAAGAGATAAGCGAGGTAACAGAAAAAAAGATTGAAAGACAAAGCCAATCACTTTATTTCGCATGGTGGCTTGTTCATCATCAGTTAATGTGGTGACGTCTTTCTCATCAATGAGGTATTTACCTGAAGTTGGTCTATCTAAAATACCTATCATATTTATTAATGTGGTTTTACCAGAACCTGAAGCCCCCATAATTGCAACCAATTCGCCTGAATAAATTTTAAGATTTATTCCTTTTAAAACGGGTTGCACAACTCCGCCAGATTGATAAGATTTGAAGATGTCTTGCATTTCAATCAGTATTTTTGGCATTGACGAGTATTTCATCCCCTGAATGTAGGCCTTTTGTAATTTCAATCGAATCAAGTCCGGTGGGTCCCGTTTCAACAGTAACAGGTTCAATTTTTTTTGTTTTTTTATTGATTTTATCTACAATAGCTTGGCCGTTTTTCATAATAACCGCAGTAATGGGAACTTTGATGGAAGGTGGATTATCTAAGGCGAGAGTGATTTCAGCACGCATGCCAACTCGACAGTTTTGTTCTTGATAAGGAGTCTCTTCAGAGGTCACAATCAAGACATTAAAAGTTGGGATAGCGCTAATATCGGAAATATCTTGATTAGCCGTGCGACTTTTATGTTGAACCACACCATGCAACGTAACGCCAGGACAGCCGTCAGATGTGATCGTTGCCTTTTGTCCTCTATATATTTTATTAATGTCTTGTTGTAATACTTTGATAAGATAAGATGAACCATTTTCATCAATAATGCTGACCAACGTTTCGCCTATTTTTACATTTTGTCCTACTGAAAAGGGTTTAGCTGTTTTGTCTTCCTTGCTCGTAGGCAATATAGCAGTTCCATCAAAGGGTGCATAAATAGAATAGTATTCGGGGGCATTTTTTAAAGCTGCGATAATGGATTTAGGATTATTGTAATCAATTTTTTTGAGTATATCATTTGATATCCCTGCATTTTGAAACACATCATTTAATTTGCGTTCGGCTTGGGCAGCATCCAGATTTGCATTAAATAATTTGGTTTGCGTTGTTAAAAATTCTTGCTGAGAAATTATTTTCAATTTGTTTAATGCAGTTGCACCTTCCATTTCAAAGGAAGTATCGGAATAAACTTTCATGGCTTTAATATAGCTGCTTAATGCGTCTTGGTATTCTTTGGCCAAAGATTCAGAATTAATGACAAATAACAGTTGTCCTTTTTTAACACGTCCTCCGTAAGTAAAACCGACTTGGGTAATGACACCTTGGTTTTTATTGAGACTGACATCTTCTTTTGTAATAGGAGCGATAAGCGCAGTGTAATAGAGAGTAGAAACATTTGGTTTTGTTTCGACTGTAAGTATATTTGTGTTAAGAGTTTTTTTAGATTTTTTTTCTTGCTTAACAATAAAATAAGTAATTAAAAAAAAGACAGTAATAATAATCAGGACTAAGAATAATCGAGTTAATTTAGATCGAGTGACTTTTATCATTTAGACCACCAATTTATGCCGATTAAACCAATTTTGTCACATAATCAAAAACTTAAGTACTTATAATTGCAATATATTTTAACATTTTAAGCAAACTGTACATCTATCCAATAAATTTTAATATTTTAAACAAACAGTCCATCTATCCAAAGTGTTTCCAATAATTTGATCCAGTATTGCTAAATTTACCACGTAAGCAGCAATGGCATTGATATAGCTGAGTTGCTGATTGATGACATTAGTTTGCAATGTGCTGACTTCAAAGGGGGTAGTTCGGCCATATTTTAATTTAGCCTCGGCAATATCCAAAGTCTGAACAGCGAAATCTAATGCCAATTTCGCTTGAACAATTTGTTGTTTTTGATTGAGCACCACATAGTAAGAGTTCTCAACATTTATAATAACTTGGCGTTTTTGTGCTGCGAGCCTCACATATTCTTGACGTAAGTTGACTTGTGCTTGAGCTAAGTCTCTTTGTTGTTGCAAATTATCAATAGGAATAGTTAAGTTCACCCCAACGGTTGAATTTTTATTTTGACCATTGAAAAGGCTGGGAAATCCTTCATTCGGTGGTCCGCCAACGCCTGCGCCTTGGGTGCGGGATGCGACAAAATCCAACTGCCAGCGCTGATTATCTTCAGCAACGGTTAAAGCAATCTTTGCAAGTCTCAAATTGATCAACTCTATTTGATATTGTATATTATTCGCCAATCCCATTTTAATGCAATTTTCCAAAGTAGGAATACTATCGTTATCAAATTTCACTTGATCGACTGTTTTAAGCGGAGTCGTAGGGTCAATACCAAGTACGGCAAGTAGCGCTGATTGAGATTGCTCGATATTAACTTCTTGTTGCTCGACGGAAAGTTGTTGGCTGGCAATAGAGGCTTTAAATTGAATGAGATCGGCTTCAGCAGCCCTGCCTGCTTTCACTCTGGCGACTTCACGTTTATAGGTTTCAATCGTATTTTTAAGAGATAAACGTTGTGCAGCTAGACTATTTTGGGCTTGGGCTAAAGCGGCATATTGGCCGATTACTGTCGTAATCGTTTGCATCATTGTGCCTTTCATTGTTAATTGATTAATTAATTCTTGATTTTGCGCAGTGTGCAAAGGAGCCAAAGCGACGTCAGGCCCAAAGCCTTTTAGTAAAGGCTGAACAAGATTTAGATTTATAGCAGGATTATAAAATCGTGGACTTCCTGATACATGCGTAACAGGATTTTGCATGTTTAAGTTAAGTTGTGTGCCTAAGGGGGTTAAAAGTGATGCTGTTGGGATAAAATTTTGATTGTCCGTTTCGGTTGAGATTCCTGAGCTGACTCGTTTATTGTAAGTTGCATTTGCTGTTATTCCGTATTTGGGCTCATAGTTCCAATAACTCACTCTTAAATTATATTTATCTATGATTCGTTGAATTTCTTCAACTTGAACAATAGGATTAAACCGTAGAGATAATAAAATAGCTTCACGTAAACTTAAAAAAACTGTCTTAGGAGGGGGAGATCCTTCAATTGCAAAAGCAATTTTTGAAAAACACAAAAAGAGAAATAATATAACAAATGTGATATGTAAACGTATTGTGAACTTTTCCATGTTAAGGATTAATTTCCGATTGTATAATCCTAGATTTGCCGATCCTTCGGCCAATCTAGGATAATCACATTTGTTAATTTGATGTATTCTATAAGAAATCAATAGGATAGAGCAATCTTACTTTAGTTGCACATTGAAACCTCAGGCCCTTTGTCCCCGGTCGGTCCCCAATTTAAGGCTTGGCAACACGAATATTTCCGGGAATTACACAGACCCTGACAATAAAGTTTTACGTTACCACCAGGAGCTAGCGAACCATACATATCCAAGTTCATCGTTCGGCAAGCCGTGTCGGTAGCATTTTGTGAGTTGGCGCATATACACACTATTTGATCATCTGCTCTAACTATGTTTGTGTAAACTAAGCACGTCAAAATAAACAAGGAAACGAAGACAAGCTTAAAAACCGCGGAATGTTCTGATTTCAAGTGTCCAATTGATTTGTTCATTGTGCCCCCCTTCTTGTTATGTTTGAGTTCTGACCCTTTATATTTCATTATAATGCAAGCTGTCCGTATTTTGGATGAAAAATGGTCATTTTTCATTGGCCTAGTAATAAGGGCTTTTATGCTAATAAGCAAAAATTTCTATTTATATTCAATAAGTTAACTTAATTGTTTAATAAAATAAAATGCTTTGGAAACAAATCCAATCCCTCGCCATCATAATTCGAAAAAATGAGCTAAGGGGATGATGTATAATATTTTATGGAGAAAGGAAAGGAGAAAGAATATGAAAACTAGCACACTCACAATAACTGCTATGTTATTTATATCAATAGGTGTCTCCAGCGCAGTAAAGGCATCAGGATGTGTTCAAGTTACGTGCCAGTGCGCTCAAACTAAGATATGCATTGCTACCAAAGATGTAAATTCTCAAATGTATGCATTTGAAAATCCCGGCAAAGTATGCGATGACAGATGTAGACGTGCTTTTCCCGGGTGGTTGGAAGTATCTTGTAAGGCTACGTGTACTAAGTATGAATAGTCCGATGACAATTTTGTCCTAAGATTCGAATATATATTCGAATCTAACCCACGCTTTACACTTTCTAAATACCGTATACAATACATCACTTTGAAAACCTGGAAGATCGCATGCGTATTGCTATTGTACAATTCCCTGGTTCCAATTGTGAGCGTGAAACCATGCTAGCCGTGAAGCGAGCTGGAATGGAGCCTATTGAGGTTTTATGGAATGAATCCAAGAGCTTAGCGACTTATGAGGGATTCATAATTGTCGGTGGGTTTTCTTACGAAGACCGTTCTAGAGCAGGCATTATTGCTGCGCTTGACCCCATTATGCGGGAAATTAAGCAACAGAGTGAATTGGGTAAGCCGATATTAGGAATTTGTAATGGCGCGCAAATTTTAGTAGAAACGGGTCTCGTTCCAGGTCTACAAAATAATAAACTCGGTTTAGTATTGACTGACAATAAGCGCATGCAAAATGGCAAAGTGCTAGGGACGGGTTATTATAATGCATGGATTCATATGCGTTTATCGGATCAATATCAATATAATGCTTTCACCCGTTTGTTAACCCCACAAAACATTTTGCAAATTCCAGTAGCGCACGGCGAAGGTCGATTTATTATTCCGCCTGCTTTGTTGATGGAAATGCAGGAAAATGGCTTGAATGTATTTCAATACTGTGACAGCCAAGGGAAAATAATTGATGAATTTCCAGTAAATCCGAATGGCTCTACCGATAATATTGCAGCTATTTCAAATAAAGCCGGTAATGTGATGGCTATAATGCCGCATCCCGAACGCACCACGCAAGGCGATATGATTTTTCAATCCATGCGTGAATATATTACCGAAGGTTACAAGCAAAAAGTTGAGCCTTTGCATTATTATCCACGTGCTTATGAAATCAAGCCCTATCAGGCATCGACTTATGAGGTCATAGTTGAATTAATCATTAATGACAATCAAGCTATGTCAGTAGAAAATGCAGTTCAACATCTCGGCTTTCCAGCAAAAATTAAACGTCAAATCCATTGGCAAATACAATGTGATTCACCTGAGATTTACGAAAAAATAAAAGCGAGCGGTGTATTATTTAACGATAGAAAAGAAAAAATCGTAAGAAAACAGTCTGCAGAAACAGCTAAGAAATCATTTTTAGTGCACGCAAAAGAAGACATGCTAGGCCAACAAAAATTACAAATGCTGAAAGATCATTTTGAACTATCCGGTGTTCAATCCATAAAACACAGTGTTTTATGGCAAATTGATGCGCCTGAGGATACCGTAAACCATATTATTAACTCACATATACTATTTAATCCCAATGCCCATGACTGCTACTACTATTGAAAATTATGCTGAACAAATTCAGCAAGCGTTACCTTTTTGTTTAACAGAAACCAATTTTAATTTTGGAAAAAAATATCAAGGCAAAGTGCGTGATACGTACGATTTAGGTGATAAGCTCGTCTTGATTACGACGGATAGGCAAAGTGCTTTTGATCGAGTGTTAGCCTCCGTTCCTTATAAAGGGCAAGTGCTCAATTTAGCGAGCGCCTGGTGGTTTGAAAAGACAGAACATATTATTCCTAATCATGTCATTGCTATTCCCGATCCGAATGTAACAATTGCTAAAAAATGCACGGTATTTCCAGTTGAATTTGTTGTGCGTGGTTATATAACCGGGACCACATCAACATCACTTTGGACACAATATAATGGTGGGGTACGCAATTATTGTGGTAATGTCATGCCAGAAGGATTACGTAAAAATCAACGTTTAGACAGGCCGGTATTAACACCTACAACGAAAGATGCTGTACATGATCGACCTATCAGTCCTCAAGAAATTATTAATGAAGGCCTGATGTCTAAGGAAGATTGGGAAATGGCATCCCATGCTGCGATGCAATTGTTTCAATTTGGTGTAGAAACAGCGGCAAAACATGGCTTGATTTTAGTTGATACGAAATATGAAATGGGTAAAGATGCAAACGGCAATATTGTTTTAGTCGATGAAATTCATACACCAGATTCCAGTCGTTATTGGTTAGCAGAAAGTTATGAAGAACGTTTCAAAAATAACTTAGAACCAGAAAATATCGATAAAGAATTTTTACGTCTTTGGTTTGCAAAAAATTGTGACCCTTATAAAGATACAATTCTTCCTGAAGCACCAAAAGAATTAATCGTGATTCTTGCTTCGCGTTATATACAATTATTTGAAATGATCACAGGCACAAAATTTCATTTCCCGGATCACTTAATTTCGGTTCAAGAAAGAATTAGAAAAAATATTGCTGGTTATCTAGCTTAAACCTAAATCCAGCAGTTCAACGAGGCTTTTTCTCTATCTAGATCTGGCGCTAAACTATACAGTGCCTGATCCTTTGTGACTTTTCCTTTGAATTGCTTTCGTTTGACTTTAGTCTGGCGGCGCTTTACGAAATTCTCTTACTACCTGATTAGATTGATTATCGATGATTTTGCCATTTACATTTCCAAATTTATCCGCTGCCTGACTCAATAGCCAAGAATAAAGATCGTCCAAATTCTCGCCCGAATTATCCTCAATTTCTTCATCTCCTATAAATAATTTAGCAGTATATTTGTGGCTCATAAGCACGCTCCCAACCCTGCAATTCATAATCGCATAATTATATTATATGCTTGTGCAATATTTATGCAAATACTAAATTATCAATGTTTTCAATGGATTTTAAGAATGTTTGATTAGATTTCATGCTTGTAGAAGTTTGTTCCGCCAAGCTATTGATTAATAGCTTAAAGACCAGGAAAGCCACCTTCTATGAGATGTTCAGCTTCATTTTTATATAAATCATATTCCACTTCGCGGTATTCAATTTTTAGCCAATTACTTTGCTCATCGATGGCAATAATTTGCGGTTCAACTTGAATACAAGTGGATAAAATCCCGTCAAATGGATTGATTAGTGTTTTTTTGGAATTATGATTTTTATTTTCAGCTTGTTTTGATTGATCCATTTCAAATCGTTCCGACGCAGCTTTCATTGCATTTTCAAAATTATCAGCATATACAAGCATTTTATTGTAATTAACAGTATTAACTGGTTCGATCAAAAAAACTTTATATTGAGATTTTTGCATAAGTTCTTCCTTAGGATCATGTACATAATAACTCTCACACCTAGCATCTCATTTAACACGCATCTTTGCACGAACTTCATTCAAAAAAACGTTTACATAGAGTAACTATGCGCACATTTTTTTGAATTCAGTTCGTGCAAATCTGCATGTTAACTGAGCGCTAGTTGTAAGAGTTATTACGTGCATGATCCTTATTTATAAGTTAATAATATCATGCGCGGAAATACTTATGTGGTAAATTTTTTTTCAAAGGTGTAAATTCTTTTATTGAATCTAATTTTTTTGCACAAAACATCCCATATTTTAATTGTGAAGTAAGATATTGTTTATAATATTTTTGTATATAGGCAAAATGTTCGTTTTCACTATCATGTCCAATCCTGCTGAAATGTTTATTAAATAGAGGAATGTCATTTTTTAGATTGTTTATTTCTTTTTTGGATCGATTGGCAATTAAGACGCACCAATAAGCAATAATTCGAGTAAAAAAATACAATTGTTGTTTTTCACTGACGTTGTCTTTCATGTTCATGTCGATAAGATGTAATTGTCGCAAAATTAGGGTCTTATCTTGTGGATTTTTTAAAATTTCACCTATTTCAGGCAGTAACTTGTCAATGAGTTGAT
>JANWKO010000237.1 GCA_025451335.1 Gammaproteobacteria bacterium | reverse complement strand
CGATACAAAAAAAACTTCAAGAAGGTGATGAGTTCAAGCGACCAAAAAGAAATTCAGAAACTTCGGTATCAGATAAAAGTGATGAACTAGAGGTTGATTTTAATCAAACTCGTAAAATAGATAATGGAGAATCACAAGAGGCTTATGTTAATTTGAGATTGCAATTCAAAAAAATAGGCATTAAATATCAATGTGTGGATGATCCATCATACTATGCCAATTTAGATCAACGAAATTCCTTTATGGCAGAGAAATATCAAGAAGAGACCAAGCCTATATTTGGCAGAGTTGGTAGAGCACATTTAATAGGTATGCAAAAAGAATTTTTGCATAAATATTCCGAGGATAAAAAACAAAATTTTAATTTTTATATCTGTTTTAATATCTATTCAACAGGAATTATTGATGAAGATGATGTAAAAATACGCTCAGGTGAAATTCTAACAGATGATTTTCTCTCTGGTATAATTATTCCAATAGATGCGAGAAATTTTACTGAGAATCAAATTATAAGGTCTATTTTATTAAAAATGATTGAATCTATTCTTGCTGCTTACAATCCAATGAAACAGCCGAATGAATACAATATTAACACTGATTATATTAAAGAAAAAGAAAAGCCACCTTATATCGATGATAGATTTAAACTCGAGCTTGGTTTGCTTTATGGTAGATCAAGAGAGGAAGAATATATAATTAAGCGAAATCTTGAAAAAGCTTTAGGCGAAGAATTGGTGACTACATCGGAATTAAGTCAACTCAACTATAGAATTGCTACTATTAAATTTGCATTCAATAATGACTATGGTTTGCTAGGATTGCGGCAAAAACTTTTTAAATTAAAAGATTTTGATGGTATCTCACCTTCTGTTGCAAATAGCTTAATGAGCAAAGCAGGCTTGGGTTTAATGGCAATGGGTTTAACACCTAAAACCGCGGATTCTGTGGATTTTGAAACATTACAAATTGCTTTAAAATACCAATTAAACTTCAAAAGTGAAAGACACTCTCTATTTGGAAAATCATCTTATGAAGCAATAGCAAAATTAATTAATCCTAAATTTTATTCGTACAGCAGCAGTGTTGAGAGTGCAAAATTAAAGAGATTATAATTTGAACCAATAAAATTCTAATTACCTATCGAGGAAGAACATGCCTGCATTAACTTTTGCATTTGATCTGAATTAACAGCCTATTGATGGATATAAAATTAATTCACAAAGCAATTTGCAAGATTTTTAGTATAATTTTCTCTTAATAATGTTAGATAGAAGAACAATTTTACCAAATAGGATCATTTGCTGGGATTAAAGAACTAGGATATTATTTCTGCCGGAATTAAAAATAATACCGGAGATATCATGGATTTCATCAATCAATTCTTAACCGAAGCCAATCAAATTATTGCTGGCCTCGACAAAACCCAAATTGAAAAAATGGTCGATTTTCTTGCTCAAACCCGCGCCAATCATGGCAGGCTTTTTATTTTAGGCGTTGGTGGTAGTGCTGCTAATGCATCCCATGCGGTAAATGATTTTCGCAAAATCGTGGGCATCGAAGCTTATGCTCCAACCGATAACGTGTCAGAACTGACTGCACGTACCAATGACGAAGGTTGGGCAACGATTTTTGCAAAATGGTTAGAAGTCAGCCGACTCAAAGCTAATGATTTATTGTTAGTGTTGTCCGTTGGTGGCGGTAATCTAGAAAAAAATGTTAGCCCAAATCTGGTTTCCGCTTTGCAATATGCTAAGGAAGTTGGTGCTAAAATTTTAGGCATTGTCGGTCGTGATGGTGGCTTCACTGCAAAAGTCGCTGATGCATGTGTGATCATCCCTACCCCCAATCCAGAAAACACCACGCCGCATGCTGAAGCATTTCAAGCCGTGGTATGGCATTTATTAGTTTCCCATCCAAAATTGAAAGTAGCACAAACAAAATGGGAGTCTGTACGTTAAACTAAAAAGTCTCCGGTGCTTAGGCAGAGTGGATCGCACGCTGTCGCCGGAGGCGGAGTTTCGAATCGCTAAGGATTGTTAGATGAAGAAAAAAGCCATTTTCCTCGATCGGGATGGGGTTCTTAATCATGTCGTACTAAAAAAAGGCAAACCCCATCCTCCAAGCTCAGTTGAAGAATTAACCATACCAAATGATGTACAAAAGGCTCTCCAGGCATTAAAATCAGCAGGGTTTTTATTGATGGGTGCGACCAATCAACCCGATGTTGCTAGAGGAATAACAGAAAAGGCTGTCGTTGAAGCAATCAATGCAAAATTAATGAGCACATTGCCTCTCGATGAAATCCGCGTTTGTTATCACGATGATGCTGATCAATGCGAATGCCGCAAGCCTTCTCCCGGCTTAATAACACAAGCTGCTCTAGAATACGATATTGATGTACAACAGAGTTTTATGATTGGTGATCGGTGGAAAGATATCGAAGCCGGTCAGCGCGCAGGATGTAAAACGATTTGGTTGGATAACAATTATTTAGAAAAAAAACCTGAGCAGCCTGATTTTATTGCAAAGAATTTATCCGATGCAGCTGCTTGGATTCTCAAAAATTTTAATTGAATTATTGATAAATTTTCATGGAGATTTAAAAATGAAAACGGTTTCGGAATTAAAAACAAAAATATTTGCTGACGGCGCTGATAAAGCTGGCATGTTAGAAATGTATCGTAATCCTATGATTAAAGGATTTACAACGAATCCTACTCTCATGCGTAAAGCAGGAATCAGTAATTACGAAGCATTTGCATTGGATATTTTAAGCGTTATCAAAGATCGTCCGATTTCATTCGAAGTATTTTCTGATGATTTTAATGAAATGTATCGTCAAGCATTAAAAATCGCGAGCTGGGGTGATAATGTTTATGTCAAAATTCCTGTCACTAATACCAAAGGCACACCTGCTTACGATTTAATTTATCAATTAGCTACAGCCGGCGTAAAACAAAACGTCACTGCCTTAATGACTTTAGATCAAGTAATGGATGTCACTTCTGCTTTGGCAAAAGGTCCTTCCGCTTATGTTTCTGTTTTTGCTGGTCGAATTGCCGATACTGGCCGTGATCCTTTGGGAATTATGACTGAATCAGTCGATATTTTACGTCCTCATTCGCAACTGGAATTAATTTGGGCGAGCCCGCGTGAACTTTTAAATATTTTCCAATCAGATGATATTGGTTGTCACATCATTACCGTAACAAATGACATTCTCAAAAAACTGAACATAGTGGGCAAAGATCTTCATGAATACTCTTTAGAAACTGTCAAAATGTTTCATGATGATGCAGTGAAGGCTGGGTTTACATTAGAAACTGAAATTTTAGAACTTGAAGTATAGGTGAATATGATGGAAAAAGTTGCATTAATTACAGGTATCACAGGTCAAGATGGTGCGTATTTAGCAGAATTTTTATTGAATAAAGGATATATTGTACATGGTATAAAACGTCGCTCTTCTTTATTCAATACGGATCGTATTGATCATCTTTACCAAGATCCTCATGTCAAAAATCGTCGTTTTATATTGCATTATGGCGATATGACAGATTCCACTTGTCTCATTCGTATTATTCAAGAAGCACAGCCACAAGAAATTTATAATTTGGCTGCACAAAGTCATGTTGCTGTTTCCTTCGAAGAACCTGAATATACTGCTAATGCTGACGCGCTCGGTGCGTTACGTATATTAGAAGCGATTCGTATATTGAAATTAGAAAAGAAAACTCGTTTTTATCAAGCTTCCACTTCTGAATTATATGGTTTAGTACAAGAAGTTCCACAAAAAGAAACTACGCCTTTTTATCCACGCTCACCCTACGCTGTCGCAAAATTGTATGCCTATTGGATCACAGTTAATTATCGTGAAGCTTATGGCATGTATGCTTGCAACGGGATTTTGTTTAACCACGAGTCACCACTTCGTGGAGAAACCTTTGTAAGCCGTAAAATTACGCGCGCTTTATCCCGCATTAAACTCGGTTTGCAAGATTGTTTGTATATGGGTAATTTAGATGCTAAACGTGACTGGGGCCATGCACGAGATTATGTTGAAATGCAATGGTTGATGTTACAACAAGAAAAACCAGAAGATTTTGTTATTGCTACAGGTACGCAGTACAGCGTGCGCGATTTTATTAATGCCAGCGCCGCTGAACTTAACATTAAACTTCGTTGGGAAGGCACAGGGGTTGAAGAGAAAGCTTTTGATGCTTCTGGCAAATGTATTATTAAAGTAGATCCACGTTATTTCCGTCCTGCTGAAGTCGAATCCTTATTAGGCGACCCAACTAAAGCACATCAAAAATTAGGTTGGAAACCAAAAATCAGTTTCGAACAACTCGTGAGTGAAATGGTGAGCGAAGATTTTAAAGCGGCAAAACGTGATGAACTCGTAAAAGAAAATGGTTATGCTGTTTACGATTATCATGAATAACTGAATAGTTAGATTCTGTGAGTCTGTTGCAATATGTACTACGGGCTAATTACAATTCGCAAGGCAAAACTCTTCATTAATAGAATTGTAATCATTCCCTGATCAACAGACTCAACAGCAGAGACCCCAACTGTGGAAGTGAAATCAACCCTGGAGAATCAACTTGATCACACAATCATTTTCCACGCTCAAAAATCGTATCATTGAAGAGCTCACCTCTTCTCCTCATCTTGGACCGATACGTGATTTTAATCACACTATGATCAAACATTTACATAATCATTTTTCTTTAGAAAAAAAAGCCTTATTAGATGTCGGTTCATCTGTTCACGGCCACTCGCTTGAATCCGCTATCGAACACGGGGTTAGTTTGTACGAAGGCATTAATTTGGGTATTTCGAGTACATGGCAATCTTCTCAAATTGAATTTACTCACCCCCAAGGCAAAGTTGGTAGACTTCAACAAATGAATGCAGAGAAATTGAATTATCCTGATGCCACATTTGATTGCTTGTTATCGATTTCCACTTTTGAACATTTTGCCAAACCTGATGTCGTGTTAGCAGAAATGTATCGTGTATTGAAACCAGGCGGATTTGCTTTAATCAATTTCGAACCGGTATGGTCGTCTTCTTATGGATGTCATTTACATCAATATGGAGAACTCAGCCAAAGAATTCCGCCATGGAGCCATCTTTATCTAAGCGAACAACAAATGTATCACGTTTTATCACGTCAACCATGGCCACACAATGCCCCAATTTCCATAGAACAAGCCATTCGCTGGATTTACCATGAAAATGATATAAATCGCATTGGCTTACCTGAATTAAAACGTTACTTTTTTGAATCTCCCTTCGAAATTGAGCAAGTTATTCCCTTACCAGATAGACAGGAATTATCAGGAATTGCTAATTATTTAGCGCCAATTTTATCTTATTCTGAAGAAGACTTAATGACGCGGGGATTGACCATAACGATGTGGAAAAATAAAAAAAATGCTTCATTAAGTTATTTCAAAAAATTAAAGAGATTCATTAAAGCCAGTTATAAACGCATCTGCAAAATTTGATTGTTCGAATATCTTAACCCGTATATTTTATCATTAAGCTACTGCGAGTGAAAAAATATTCGGGTTAAAGTCAGCAGTTGAACTCATAGCAAAAGTGTTTTAAAGACAACATTCGAATAAAATATGTTAAATGCAGCAACTAGTACAGTATTTATTTTTTTTATTGCCTTCCTGATCGGCATAGGACCGGCGCGGCTTTTTTTTAGAAATTCTCTGACTTGTTCACTGGCTACCGCACCCACCATAGGTATGATGTTAACAACTATTGTTGGCACCTACTTAGTCTATTTTAATTATCCCATTAATTTATGGGCGACTGGCTGGGCAATTGTTGGCATAGGATCGAGTTTCTTTATCACCGTTTATACATTAAAAAGTTTTCCTCGATCTGATCAGCGGCTTAATAGTCACGTTTGGATTTTATTACTTGGTTTCATCTTAGTATCGATATTACTTCTCATGCCAATGATTTTGGGAGGAACTGCTTTCGTTGCATTTCGAGGCAATGTTGGTGATACATTCAATTATTTGATGATGGCCAAGTTTTTACAGCATGAACCTTTTGCATGGGCGCAGCAGGCGACTCAACAAGACTTAGTTGAAAAAAACATTTCTTATAGCTTAATAAAAACTCTTTTATCAACGCGCTGGTCAACGTCCGTTCTTTTAGGATGGGCATCTACTTTATCGCATATTAATTTGCCATTTTTTGAATATTCATTTACTGCTCTGTTTTTTATATTGGCTTTTGGCTGCAGTCATAGTTTAGCTTTGTCCCTATCTATTTCTTCTCGTTATGCTTTACTCATCGCAATCGCAATTAGCGTCGGTTTTTGGGGACAACTCGTCATGGATATTCGCGCCATGTCGCATATTTCCGCGTTGCCTATTTTATTGTTATTTGTTTTAACTTTTATACAAATCGAAAAAAAAGAATCCGCCCCTTCCGTTTATGAGTTTACATTCTTTGCACTCATAATTTCAGCTATTGCATTATTGTATATTGAATTAATGCCAATGATAATATTAGGACTGTTATTCTATTTTACAAAAGAAATTTATTATAAAAAAACCACAATCAAATACATTTTTCGAAAATACCAATATTCAATAATATTGACCCTTATTATCGCTTTACCCATTTCTTACTCTGTTTTATTTGATTTTTTACTTTCTCAAATTTCCATTGCCGTCAATTTTAAAAATGATTGGTATAAAAGTTATTTTGCATGGCTTTACCAAAGAGAATTTCTTGGCCTTTGGGGGCTTTATGTATTCACTGGTTTACCCATAAGAGTTACTTTTTATCTAGAAATCCTTAGCATCAGTTTGGGCATTATCTTTTTCTATTTATTATTTCGTTCAGTTTTTATTAAGCAAAAAAACACGGTTGCTTTAAACATCATAACTTTTTTATTAATAGCTGCATTTATTGAGTTTACTTTTTTATTTTTTCAAAACCAGTTTTGGGCTGCAGGAAAAGCAATATCCTATGGCTACCCTTTTATTTACCTGTTTTTATGTGGAGCTGTATTCGTTTTATTACCTCAGTTACATGGTAATAAAATAATTTTGAAAATATCTCAAGTTACCATTTTGATTTGGCTTAGTACTCAAATTGGTTTAGCTGGTTATCGAATTTATACTGCTAATATTGACCCAATTTATCCGCGCTATATCACGCATCATTATCTCTATTATCAACACCGTGATTGGAATTTAGATCCACTTATTAAAGCAATGCATGAAAATCATATTAACTCTGTTGGATTATTTTTTAGAGATCCTTTTATTACTCAATATTTTAATCTTATTTTGGGTGACAAAATGAATGTCATTAATTTATCTGGTCTTGTTGATGGAACCTTAGCCCACATTCAACAAACAAAAAACACTTTTCCTGAGTATGTTATTGTAGAATCAAATTTTCCACATTTAGAAAAATTTGAAAAATTAGCTCAAAATAAAAATTTTGCCTTAATCAAACCAAACAAGAATCCGATTTTTTTAAATGAATATTTATTTGTGAAAATGACTTATTGG
>JANWKO010000236.1 GCA_025451335.1 Gammaproteobacteria bacterium | reverse complement strand
GTTTGAGTACGACCAAATAAAGGAACACCAATATAGCCATGAACTTGCATTTTATTGCTATCAGGCAAAACTTTCATATTTACTTTATAGACATTCCCTGTTTTTGGATCAAGGATACGACCATCAACCCATTTATCTGTCGTGTGTTTTAATCCCCACATAATCAACATCCCTTGTATGGGCTGATTATGCCTTTCCCCTTCACAAGCTGTACATAATTCATGTTCATCATGGCCCGGATCCGGAAAAATTTTTACAAGCCTACCTTGTAAAGTACCATCTGCTTCTTTCCAAATTTTTAATATACCCTTCGCCTTTCCAGTAATATCGTCTATTGTTTTCCAACTTCCTACCGGTGTCGTTTGATCTGCATAGACTGATGTTAGCAACAAACAAAGAGCAAGAAATCCTAATAACTTTGCCATGTATCCCATACAAAACTCCTTAAGTTAATCAAAATTTGGTTGGATTATATATAAAAAATTAGCTAGTTGACAGTTAATTAACAAAGTTGCAGTATCAGAATTTAGTCTTAAACATAAATGCGTTATATTATTGAACACCGTGGAGATCGCTATGGATTGGCAAATTTTTCATTTTGTTTTACTTATTATTCAACGCAGTATCGCTTTTATAGGCGTAATTATTATATTGTCAGGGGTTTTATATTCTCTAGGACAATATTTATATTTTATTTTTAAAGGTCAGTTAGAAACACAAGGGGAACAAATAAATTTTATTCGACTTACCTTAGGCCGAGTTCTTATTTTAGGTTTGGAATTTATTGTGGCTGCTGACTTAATTGGTACAACTACAGCGCCTGATTATTATTCTGTTGGTATCTTAGCTATCATAGTTTTGATTCGAACTGTGCTAAGCTTTACTATAAATCGAGAATTAATGAGCTTGTCCAAAGAAGTATCTCAATCATAAGAGGATCACATGTTAAAAATTAGGATTTTATTCATAGTTATCATTTGTCTTTTATTAACTTCTTGTATATTTAATTCCAATGAAAAAATGCACACTACGAAAAAATCTGAATATTTGGCTATGCTATTAGATCCTGATGTACGTAAAGATTTCAAAGAATTTAAAAAAGAAGCAGCATCAGCAGAACTATATAAAAACAACGGCAGAATTTATATTTCACCGTATGATATTAAAAAATTAAACGCCTTGTCTGCTTCCATGATTAATCGCTTGAACCATCATTATCATCTCAATCCAAGCAAATACAAAATCCATACCTATATTGGCAAAAATCAAATGAATTCATGTTATCAATATTATAATTCTCTGGCACGTGATGCCGAAGGCAAAACCTGTCATGAATTTCCATCTGATTTTGCTTCGTGCCAACTTTGTAATGAATATATAAAAGCATTGCGAGCACCGCATCGTTTAGGAGTTATCCATACTCGCTGGTGGAATGGTGAAAAAATCACAGCATTGGTTGACACAATTAAATTGAGCAATGGCGACAATGCTTATGCGGGATTACAACTTAATTTTTTTGACTAGGAAATCTTATGCTATTAGAAATTGAAAATCATAAACAAAAAAATAAGACTTTTTTACAATCCGCTCAGAAAGAAGCTTTTAATCAAAATGGCTTTATTATTTTACGCGACTTTGTTCAACCGGATGTCTGTGAATTATTAATTGATAGAGCAAAATTTTTGATAAATCAATTCAATCCCAATGAAATAAAAACTATTTTTTCAACCAAAGATCAGCGTCACGCTCAAGATAATTATTTTCTTGAATCAGGAGATAAAATAAGATTTTTCTTCGAAGAAAATGCGCTTGATGAGCAAGGCAATTTAAAAATACCAAAATTACTTTCCATCAACAAAATTGGCCACGCATTACATGATCTCGACCCGATATTCAATTGTTTCAGTCGTTCGCATAAGCTTGCCAAAGTGATCGAAGATCTTGGAATAACGCATCCCTTACTCGCGCAATCTATGTATATTTGCAAACAACCTCATATTGGTGGAGAAGTAACTTGTCATCAAGACAGTACTTATTTGTTTGTAAAAGATCAACCCGTAACTGGCCTTTGGTTTGCTCTAGAAGATGCGACCATTGAGAATGGTTGTTTATGGGCTATTCCAGGTGGCCATCGTACCTCTCTGAAATCACGCATGTTACGCAAATCCGATAATCAAATAAAACTAGAAACTTATGATGAAACACCTTGGAATTTAAATGCTATGGTACCTTTAGAAGTGCCTCGAGGTAGCTTGATTGTGCTTCATGGATTACTCCCCCATATGAGTAAAGAAAACACCTCTGAAAAATCAAGACATGCCTATGCTTTGCATGTCATATCGAGTAATTTTGAATATGCGACGGAGAATTGGTTGCAGCGATCAGGTGAAAATCCTTTTCTCGGTTTTCTCTAGGCAGAAAAAGAGGAACCGCAACCACATGTCGTCTTGGCATTTGGGTTACGTATAATAAATTGCGCACCTTCAATATCTTCTTTGTAATCAATTTCAGAACCTGCGAGATATTGAAAACTCATTGGATCAATTAACAATTGAACAGCATGCCCACCTTTACCTTCGCCACCTTCTTCTTCCTCGACTTGCTTAGTCACAATGGTATCGTCGTCTTGAACCACTTCATCAAAGGTGAATCCATATTGAAATCCAGAACAACCCCCACCGGTCACATAAACCCGGAGTTTAAGATTAAAATTCTCTTCTTCTTGAATGAGCTCCCATACTTTGGCAGCTGCGTTATGGGTAAAATTTAATGGTTCTGTCATACTTTCCTCAATTTGTAATTAGAGTATTATATCATCCTATGGCTAACAGTACAGTAGAAGACTATTGTGAACACCCATTAATTAATAAAACTTTTTTATTTTCAATAGGTTAGATTACGGCCTGGCTGTTATGAAAAAAAAATAGCCAGATATAGATTAGATTGCGAGGGATTATATGTTGTGGATAAAAGCTTTTCATATCGTTTTTATGGTGACTTGGTTTAGCGGGTTGTTTTATCTGCCGCGGTTATTTGTTTATCATGCCATGAGTACAGATGAAATTAGCCAATCTCGCTTTAAGATTATGGAAAGAAAACTCTATTTTGGCATTATGACTCCTGGCGCTCTTTTAACGATTATTTTTGGTCTGTGGATCATGAGTTATAATTTTAATGGTTATATGCACATGGTATGGTTGCATATCAAATTAAGTTTAGTATTATTATTAGTGATTTATCATATCTATTTAGGCAAATTATTTTTTGATTTTAAACATGATAAAAACAAACATAGTCACGTTTTTTATCGCTGGATTAATGAAATTCCACTGTTATTTTTAGTCGCAATCGTAATTTTAGCAGTGGTCAAACCTTTGGGGGTCATATGATTAGAGAGAAAACTGTTCAAGAATTAAAAAAAATGAGAGATGAGAAAGCCAATTTTTTCTTACTTGATGTTCGCGAACAATCAGAATTCGATGAATATAATATCGGTGGTCACCTTATCCCTTCAAAAGACTTGCCTAATCGGATGAGTGAGTTGGATCCTAACCAAGAAATCATTGTTCACTGCAAAGGCGGTGGCAGAAGCAGTCGCGCAGTAGACTTTTTGCAACAAAATGGTTTTAAAAATGTATTTAATTTAAAGGGCGGAGTCACAGCCTGGAAAAATGAAATAGATATTTGATTTCTTAATGATAGCAAGCATTTGCTTAGTCCATCATATGCCGCTAATTACTAATAATGAAAAACACTTTTCACGATTAAAAAAATTGAAAATCGAAAATTGGACCTATTCTTGATCCAGCTTGAAAATTTAGCGATAACTTCGCAACTCATAACCCATGTCTTTAGGTTTTGGTTTTTTCTCAGGCTTAGAAGGACCTAGATTCATTAATTTTTTAGTCGCCCAAATACCATTTTCATAAAGTCCAGATAATATTCCTTGTTGAATCTTGGGCTTTACTTTTGGTTTCGATGCAGAATCAGAAACGGACAAAGTCGCAACCCAATCTATATCTTCTTTCTTATTAGGTTTTTGAAAATGTTGCGTAATTACTTCTGGTTTATATGTAAGAATTGTAGCTTTTGGCGATTCAGGATCTTGGCGCTTCTTTTCTTGTTTTTTTTCTAATTTCGGAGCCTCATTCTTTGTTGCGAGCCCAGGTTCTTGATTAAAAATATTACCTGTTAACTGTGATGCGAATATCGAGCCTTTGCTTAATATCAACTCCTTGGATGCAGACATGGAACCCTGGCGTAGCATTGATTCTTTCGATTCAGATACTGGACTCTTTCTTGGAGTCAGTTCTTTCGATTCAGGCGCTGAACTCTTGCTCAGCATCAACTCTTTGGATTCAGAAATTGAACCTTTACTTAGCGCCAACTCTTTCGATTCAGGCATTGAAACCTTCTCTTGGGATTTCGATTTAAAAGCCGAATCAGGTTGTCGTATTGTTTGTAAAGAATTACTTATTATCAGAGTTTGTTTTTCATCTTTCGGTGCTTGATAAATGTTTTTTTTATCTTCTTGAGGTTGTTTTATAAATTTAAATTCGTTATTAAAATAATTTTTTATAAATGGCATCAAATCTTTAAAATAATGTGCATTAAATTTGACTTGATCAAAATCCTCTTGCAAAGCTTTTACATCTTTTAATTGCAAGCGTACTTCATTGAAAATATCATCTATTACTGGTTCGTTTAAAATCATCACAGGCATTTGAATCATTCCAATAAAACCACTCTGGATAGGACTCAATGATAAGGGTGTCTCTACCCAAGCTGATAACATACGAAAAAATTCTACTCGCGTCATACCTGCTGCAATATCATCCGCAGATAATCTAAAAAACATTCGGAACGAGGGATAACGTATTAACAATTGGATAAGAGAAAGTTTTTCATTTAATTCTTTAAATTCTTTTATCTCTTTTGATTCTTTTATTTTATCTAAATCTTTTGCTAATTTTGGATCATTTAACATCTTTAAATATTTCAAAATTTCTTTTGTCTTTAACAATTCCTGTCTTCGTCTTAAAGCATGATATTCAGACCAAGGAATATATTCGGAATCTCCCAAATATAAATTTGCCGCCCATTGAAAATATACTGAATTTACATATCGTCTAATTTTATTTAAACATTCTAAGCGTGCTTTAGGATCCTCTAAATCAGGAGCAAATAAAGACTTCAACCAAAATATAAATTCATATGTTTTTCGTCTGCTATAAAAGAAAATATCCCACGGACGTTTTTGATTACCTGGCAAAGGCTCATTATATGCAAGCGCAGGCAGCACATGCAAAAGCATAGTAAAACCAGCAAATTCATTTCGAGTAAAAAAAGTATCAACTCCAAATGCAGATCTTATTGCAAAAGCGAACAATTCAATGTTGAGCAAATAAGCGGCGCCCATACCAAATAAATAGGCTTTATTCCGCATTGCAATTTCATAATCATGACGAGTACATAAATCAGCTTCAGCTAACTTTCGTTCTATCAATCCCTGTCCATTAATAAGAATGAACATCAGCCAAGCCAAGGTTTTCATACCAAAAAAGAAATGAGGCCCATAACGACCCATCTGATTTAATAAAACGGGAAAACCCATCCACTCAAGCCCCCAAGGCAAATATGTAAATAAAGTATTTCCTAATGAGTAGACCGAACTCGAAACCATGGCATGAGCAAATTTTTTATATTCACAATTACAAGATGAAATGTATTGAATTGGTAAATAAGGTTGCACGCTCAACTGTATTCCGTGAATTTTTTGAAATATTTCAAATGATAATTCTTTTGAATATTTTTCCACAAATACTTGAGAAAATATCTTTGCAGCTTTCGCTTGCTTTTCTTCAAGTAAAATTTCTTTTGATGAATCTTGGAATAGTGCTCGTGAAAATTCTGCAACTATTTCTTTAGAAATAATTTTCACTAAATCTTTCGCAATAGAAGTTGATACTTTAGGGCACTCAATACGTAAAATGTTTTTCAAAAATATTTTTTCGATTTTCGAACCTAAATCTTGCAATGATTTTTTTTCAATTTTCTTTTGTAAAAAACAAGCTGCGCATGCAATTTGCAAATCTCTTTTCATTTCTTGAAAAAGTTTATCTGATATATTCCCATGCGAAAAAATTTTAGAAAAAAATTCTGAAAACTCTTTAGCAAGAAGCTCTGCAACTGTATTTGCTGAATATTGCGAATGATCTTTTACAATAGATTTCGTTAAGCTTTGCACGAAAAAAGCATTTTCTTTTAGATGTCTAACGACTTGTCGTATTCCTAAAGTTAAAATAATTAGATAATGCGGCAAATAAACTAGCCAATTAAATTCTTCTGGTGTTTTTTCCAATGCTACATTTATCGCTCGTTGATACATAATCGCAAGTGGAAGATAGGCAAATTTATTTAAATTCCATATATTAAAATCAAAATTCCATATATTTGAATTAAAAGATTTAAAAACTACAATTTGTGTTTGTTTTGAAAGAGACGAGTCATTAAAACATTCAGGCAATCGTCTAATTTGAGTAAACCCGCGTTGCATGTGTTGTATGACTTGGCAGTCATAAATCGCACGGGCTACTGTTGT
>JANWKO010000235.1 GCA_025451335.1 Gammaproteobacteria bacterium | reverse complement strand
TTTTTGTGTCCTGAAGTAAGTGAATATACATTTTTTAAACCAAATAGTGTATTTATTACAGAACGATGTTCCACCATAACACCTTTAGGGTTGCCAGTTGTCCCGGATGTATAAATGAGGTAGGCAAGATTTGTGTCTTCATTAATAGGTTTTAAATTTGTTGGTTGTTTATGGCTATAATCTTTTTCATCTAACTTAATAATCACAGCTGAGGTTAAAAAATTTAATTTATTTTCTAATTCTTTGGATGATAAAATGATAGAAGGTTTTGTGTCAGATAATATATGTTGAATTCTTTCTTGAGGGGCTTTTGTATCGATAGGTACATACGCCGCACCCGCTTTCAATACAGCAAGTATACCGATTATCATATCGAGACTTCTATCGATCAAAATTGGAATGAATGTATCTGCCTTTAATTCTTCATTAACTGATTTAACATAGAGATCACGTATATAATGCGCCAATTGATTTGATTTATGATTTAATTGTTGATAAGTTAAAGCATTATTTTCATAAACAACTGCCATATTATGTGGAGTTTTCTTAACTTGCTCTTCAAACAACTGATGTAAGGTTACGTGCTCAGAAAATTTATTATGAGTCTGATTTAAATTATAAATAATATGCTCTATCTGATCGGTTGATAAAAGACTTGCCTTGGATAGTTCTAATGTGTCGCTGTTATCTAATAAATTTTCTAGACAATTGGAAAAGTGAAATCTGAAATCTTCAATTATTTTGTCATTCAAAAATCCCTTCGAAATTCTCAATTGGAGCAATAAGTCTCGATTATTATCATCAAAATATAATACAACATCGGATCCACATTGCGGATAGGTAATTGTTTCTGAACCAATCATTGAATCAAGATACGGGCCATCAAGCCTCGATTGAACAGAAGAAATAGAACAATTAACTTTAGAAATATCTATGTCTTCACGTAGTTTAATTGGACTAAGCAGATAAGTACGATTATTAATAGAATGTTCAATGTCTTGATATATATGTTTTAATGCAGTATTTAATGTCAGATCTTTAATGGTATAGCTATCATATAATGTATTAACTAAGCAACCTTTTACATCTTTGAAGTCTTTTTTTCTTATGTTTAAAGGATAACTTAAAACTATTTCTTCTTGTCTTGTGTATTTAGATAATATCACTGCCATAACTGTTTTAACTATATTAAATATTGAATATTTATTATCTATACTAAAATTTTTCAGTTTTTGATAAATTTCATTATCTAATATAAACGTTTGTCTAATATGTTTATGTTGTTCATCATAAGGCAGTGAAGTATTTAATTGAAAATTTTTCAATTTATTTACAAGATATTTTGTATCGATTTGCGTTAGATTGTATTTTTCCCAATCTAAATATTTTTTTAATTGACTTATTTCTTCATGATCCTTATAAACACTTTTATTTGGATCAGAATAATAAGATTCAATTTGATTTATTATTAAATCGTATTGTGTCCCATCCAAAATGATATGATGAAAATTTAATAATAGAGAATAAGTATTATTGTATTTGTTGGTGACAATCACAAAACGAAATAATGAATCAGTGCCTAGGTTAAAAGGCTTTGTGATTTGCTCTTGCAAATAATGTTTTGATTCTTCCTCTGTTTTCGCTTCAAACTCAAGTACATGAATATCTAAATGATCTTGAATAATTTGTTTTATTTCTTCATTTTGATAAATAAAATTGCTACGCAAATTGTAATTCGTATTGACGACTGATTGTAATGCTTGTTTGATCTGTGGCAGGATTAAGTTACTTGAATAGTGATACACACCATATAAATGATAACGATATTGGTCTTCTTCGGATAATCTCTGCGATTCTATCCAGAATAATTGTGCGAATTGACTTGCTGAGAGAGAGCTATTGTTCATTTATTCATCAACTATGTTGTTTAGAGATTTAAAAAATATCGTTAAAGAAAATTCAGTGTCCTGAATTTGCCCTAATGAAAACCGTGAATAATTAAATAGTCACAACGTAAATGTTTAAAAAGAGATCGTGATGATACATAAATGATGCAATATAGTCAATGTAGAATTATTTATATACTTGAAATGCTTAATATTTACTCATTAATATCGCCTAGAAGTTTAAGGGACTATAAGCACTTGTTTCGGACGCCCTTTAGTTTTCAGGTTGGTCGAAGCTAAGGATAATAAGGCTTCATCATGGGATTATGACAATTCAAATCTTCAATCGATGGTTGCAGGGACTCTATATCGTATGCAAGTTGGTTGTCCTTGGCGCGCCATCAAAATTTGGATTTTGCAATTCAACCTAGGGTCATGCGTTTGCCGATGCGAGTTAACGCATCAAATGCTTCGTGATATTCTCTGCTATTAATGAATTCTTCACAGTAGTAAATTAATTGTCCGACTTTTTCCAAAACCTTTATTTTATCTTCCTCTGTTTCAGAGACTAACCGTTGTTGCGCCCATAAAGCCCACCAGTAATTACCAACAGCCTTCCATACGACATAGCGTTGATAATCAAATTCATTTGTCACGCCATAAAGTTCTAATATTTGGGGCTCCAATACTTTCAATTTTTTTACCAGATCTGAATCTTTTAACGCTATTTCTGCAGGCATTAATTCATTATAGAAATTAGCCAATTCTGCCATAGCATCTCCATTACCTGCATATTCTCCATCAATTAATTTCAATTTGCCTGTGGTTAATTTAAGAAAATTATAAGGATTAGCATCGTTATGGCAGGGAACTTTTTTCACGTCGTCAAAAGTATTCATCAATTCTTCTATTTTTGCTATTTCTTTTTGGCAACGCTGATAATTTTCAGGTAATACTTTTTTTGCTTCAGAAATTTTGGCAATTGCCTTTCTACAACGATCAAAAACTTTAAACTCACCTTTTAATAATTTTGGATGTTCATTTAATTTTTTAACAATATCCACTGCTTCTTTTAAAAAATGAGGATGAGCAATTATATCTCCGGGTGATAGCGTACCTAGATTTTCATGAAATCTCATAATTTGATTTCCTGTTTTAGGGTCTGCGTAAACGACTTCTGCACCAACTCCAACTTCTGCCATAATTGGAATGTTGCCGCACTCATCTTTTCTATCTATAACTTGATCCGTGCCCTTTCCTGCGCGTCTTGCCATAAAATAATCGTTATGACTCGGCGACTTAAACTTAAACATGTCATTTGTTAATCCGCCGCCAAATTTTTTGACTTCATTTAAACTTTTACGGGTTTCATCTTTAAAAAATGGTGCTTTACTGATGACTCTATCATGCACAAACAGTTGTAAAACAGGCGCTTCTTTTGTTTCAACTAAATTTTTTATAGGCTTGCTAGTGAGAGCAAGGTTTACCAAAGAATTAGTATCTTCAAAACTGAAAATATTAGCTAGGATCCCATCACCTTTTTTAATTTCCTTTTTGATTCCTTTAGATTTTTCAAATTGATGTTCTAGAATTTTTGCAAAGATGTCTTTTGGCACGACTGCTTTCCTGGTTTAAAAAAGAATAAATTTTTACAGATGTCACTTTATTAGACAATACATTTTGTTATAAAAATTGAAATTGTCTTGAAATATAAACCAACAATAAATTTTGACATTTATTATACACAAGCAGATAAACTATCCATTTGTTTTTTAAAGAAAAAAAACTTTACACAGTGTGGTTCTGGCAAAAGCCTGTCAGGATTGGTGAAGAACAGCAACAGCGTGGGGATCCCATTTACCCGAATCATGGTTTCCTATTAACAGGATTCTAAGGACGAGTTATTTTTTTCAAAAGTTTTTCAGAATCAATAAAATAACTAATATCATCAACCGCTTTTTTTGCCGGATCCGTTGTAATAACATTCTTTATTGTTTGTGCCGCCTTTTTACCTCCAAAGATAGAAAAATCAACAACACCTTTGGTTACTCCTGTAACTGCGCCAACGACTGGAGATACTCCTGCGCCAACAATGCTAGCGCCTAAACCTACTCCGAAAGTTGTAAGTACTACCGGAACTTTAACAAGAGGATTTTTTATTTTACTACTTTCATCCAATAGACGAAGTGTTATGAAAGGTGAGCCAAACGCAGACAGATGACCTCCAGCTAGACCCGCCTTAACACCTTTTTCAAAACTCTTTTCAAGTCCATTTTTAAGACTATAATCGTGATTATTATTTTGGTCTGTCCCGTCAACATATGACAAAACAATGCCTTGCAAATCGGTAGGTAAAGTTAAGTGTGCTTTCATATATATTATCTCTTCAATTATATTCGTTGCTAACTCTAACATGATTACTCTTAAGCAGTTGAGGCCGATAGGTGAGTTCTTATGCATGATTTTATAGCGTATCTTGACACTATGTAAATAAAAAAAATCGTCCATATGAATAAGATAAAATTCGTTACGGGTTCCAGTAAACAAAGCGGTTTCAGATGGATAAATAACAGAATTTGAGGCATTGATGCCTTTTAATATGGATAAAAGTTAATCACTGAGATGGTCCACAGGTGGCATTTATTTAAGGATGCGAAAATGTTTCACAAAGCGGAAAATACGTTGCGGTTTTTTGAGGATGCGACTGTAGACAGGCCTATTTTAGAGTATTTATTACCCTATTCTAATTAATTTATATATTTTAAAATTATTTTATTATAGAGGTGAGAGTTTATGCTACATCAAGTTAAAGAATACAAAGACGAAAAAGTTGAAGAAAATAAAGATAAACAAACACCGGACTCAATATTTTCGGATCAATTTCAATTAGTCGCAGATGAAAAAGAAGGCATTTTTCGTATTGATTACCGGAATAATCCTTATGAAGAGTATAAACGGTATTTAGTATTCAACTTAGCTGCAAATTTAATTAAAAGAATTGAAAATAACACACAAATAAGAATGTATAGAAAGAAAGATATTGAAGATTTGGTTGAATTGTTAAACAATCATACACCACCAAGCATTAGCTCATTAAAAGAAAAAATACAAAAAAAATTATCCGTATCTCCTGGTTTATTAAAACAATTTAAAAGACTTTTTCATGGATTTCCGGGAGATGAACAACTGACCGATAGAATTTTATCGGCCTCAGAGGAAGGTGAATATAAAGATATGCAAGATGCTATGCGTCATCTTAACATTAATTTAAATCACATCCCTCAACTCTCAAAAAAAATATTTGAGTCCATTCCTCATAGAAATAAACTCTCAAGAGCTTTGCTTCCCAAGAGTAAAGTACTTGGAAAGGATATAGTAAATGCTAAACGATATCTTATATTTACTTTTTTTAACTTTGCAATTCAACAGATAAAAAACAAAAATGACATTCATGAAAATGTTAAAAATTGTCTCAAAAAAATACTTGACATGCTTTATAATAATTTTCATCCTTCAATAAAAGACTACAATTTGAATTCAATGATTGAATTGGAAATTAACTCAACCAATAAAGCCATTGATCAAAGTTTAGCAAACATAGCTGATGATAAATTAAGAGTGGCTGATGAAGAAGAAGAGCAAGAGTTAATAAATAAAGAACGCCAATTAATAAAATTTAAAAAAGATTTACCAAATATATTGTTACCATTAGACAACTTAATTAAGGCTGCTCTCGAAAATGCAGAAGATAGAGATATTCAATCAGCCATGCGTATCTTAGGCTTTGAATTTGAAAAAAAAGGAAAACTTTTTAATTTCCTCAAAATTAAATTTGATGTAATTGATCTAGATCTAAGAAAAAATCCAGAAACTCCACTCAAACACCTCGAGTGGTGCAGAAAATTTCCTACTGTTTCCATTCATCAGGAAACAAAAGAGCCGATTCTGGAAGAAGTAATAAATTTCAAAGGTACTCAAAATGGAGCTTCATGCAGCCCCTTCCAATGATGTCTGCTTATGCAAGACGGCTACCTCTTGTCAACCTCCATTCAGTATAAGTTGGTTCAACTTGAACGGGTAGGGGTGCTGGTGGAGTACGCGGAGTTGGAATGAAAGCATTTTTAATCGTTAACATTATATCTTTATGTGTAATAACAACCTGACTTATCTGTTGCACACTTACTTTTAATGAATTTATTTCATTAAGACACATAATTTCAACAGAAACTCCTGTTAATGCATCTTGTGCATTTACATCTCTTTCAGCTCGAAGTTTAAATTCTTTAGCTTCCGCTAAATAATTTTCTGCTTGCTTAAGAAAAGCCTTGGATTGTTGTCTTTGTACTTCAGCGGAATCAACATAGGGCTTTTGTCCTAAATTAGACGGATTATAATGTGGTGAACAATCTATACAATACTGTTCTCGAGTTGCATCTGTTGCATGAATTGAATTAACTAGCATTTGAATTTCATCAATTGAACTTTGTATTTGTGGTGAAAGCGTAGAACGTGCTATTGTCGGTGTTATAGTTGGGGTTGGATTTGTAGTAGCAGAGTGTGAATCAGATAGGACGGTGAGAAGTCTACCTGTTGTATCACCATTCACAGTATCTGTGTGAGCTGCGCTAATAGGTGATGTACTAACTTGAACAATTGCTCTTGATTCAGATATAAATGCGCCTGGGTTCTTTAAGAATTGATCGATTTGTGAGAAAAGATCACTTAAATTTGAAGCAAAAGTATATCCTCTAATACTTCTTTCTTTGAATTTCAAATCTAATGAATTTAATTGTCTCTTTATTTGATAAATATTATTAATGATGATGCTTCTAGGAGTTCCTGTCATTCTAGAATGATTGATCAAATTATTTATAGTCTCCAATTTTGTATCAATAATTCGTTGATCTTCAGTAGTACGTGATAAACGAATAGATGATTTGCGCGCATAAATTTGTAAAGCATGATGTATATCAAAACAATCTTCAAGAATACTTTCAGATGAGGGCTTTGCATCCAATCTCTCTGGTGCAAATGTTATTCTTGAATTTAATTCAATTGCTGATACAGGAGTTCGCGCCAAGCTAGAGAGACTTTTAAGATTCGTCAAACGACTCTCTACTTCATCAAAGCATTCAGTGTTAAACACTCTGTTATTAGCCATAGCCGTTTCTATCAGTGAAACTTGGGACGAACTTTCCACTCCTTGATCAGTTACTGAATTTGAAAAGTGTTCTAATATTTGTCTTGAATTTACTGTGGCTCTTTGTAACATTTTATTCACCTTTTTTAAAATTTAGAAAAACCTTTTACGCGATGACATGCTTGTTCGATGTTTCTGCTTGCTTTGTCAGCTGCGATATCAATAACTGGGGACGCTACAATAGAAATAGCAGCAGCTCCGACAGGAGTAACTGTCAATGAAGCAACTGCATCAACGCCCATATTTCCAATCCCCGCTCCGATTGTTTTAGAAGCCGCTCCGACCAAGGCGCATTGCGACGCTATATTTGACGGAACACCTTCTGCTACAGCAGAATTTGTCCTTTGTATAAAATCGGCTGTTGTTGAAAAGAACGCTATTTTTGAAGCGAGATAGCGGCCGCTGCCTTCAACTAAATGTTCAGCGCCATGAATAATTTTGTCTTTAGCTAGATTAAGGGCGATATCTTCTCCAATTTCTTTAGAAAAATCCCATGTTTTAGATATAAGACTTTGGGCAGGCATCGTCAGAAACTCACGAGGCGGAGAATAAATCGGTTCATGAATGAGTCTAGAAAGCGGAAATGGATTATCTAAAGTAATAGGTTGGGGTGGTATCGGTGATCTAGGAAGTGTGCTAGAACGCGAGATGACTGGAGGCGCAGTGAGCTTTGCACGTCCTGTACTAATAAAATCTTGATAAGACCGCTCGGCAGCTTGTTGCCTAGCCTCAGCTCGTTGTTGTATAAAAAAGTGGGGTAAACTAGATCGTTCTCTGTTGTTCAAAGGTTAGTCCTCCTCATATTTTATTCAAATTCAATAAGATAGTTATGATAGATATAACTTCGCCCAATCTTTTTTGGGCCTAATTTAAAATATTTGAGATATTAATAAACAAAAAAGCATGATACAATCCGGGAAATTCCGGAGAATTTCTAAATGCAAAATGCTAGATTATGAATTGAATTATTAAAAACTATTGTTCAAAAAAGATCCAAACCTTCCCTTATGAAAAGTCTTGATAAATCCATCTGTCTTAATTCAGGTAGCAATATGCGAGAAATCGCAAAACCGCTAGAAAAATTTTTTAATATTAATTATTTCGGATATGTGAAGTCATATCAAGATGATACACATTATTCCATTTCGACATCGCCAGAATGGATCAGTTGTCTTTATAAAAATTACCATAAAAATGGCGTTGTTAATAAAAAAATTAATTGTTACAAAAATAGTTATGATTTATGGGTACAATATTCCGATCAAGTGACCAAACAAGTCATGAAAAATGATTTTGGCTTTGCTAACGGCATCAATATTGTTAAAAAACATAAAGACTATTGTGAATTTTTCGGATTTGCAACATCGCCGGATAATCTATCCATGTCAGACTGGTATTTAAATAACATCGATATTTTGGAAAATTTCATTCTCTATTTTAAAGATCAAGCTAAAGAATTATTGCTTGCTGCAGATAGCGATAGAATCCTTTTTCCGAAAAATTTACAAGCAACTCATGATGATATATATATTACTCCAGACACTAATGAAGCAAATAAAAAATTTCTGGATGAGATTAAAATTCGTAAAAAAACAAATTATTTTTTAACACAAAAAGAACAAGAGTGCATAAGACATCTTATTAAGGGTTGCACAATGAAAGAAATTGCAATTTTTATGAATATTTCACCCCGCACAGTTGAAACACATCTTATTAATATTAAAAATAAAACTAACTCAAAAACCATGGCGGAGATTGCTGCTAAATTAGCAAGCATATTTATTTAGTCTTTCTTGAAGAGGTAAGTGGAAGTGAGCTTTGCAAAAAATTTATATTTTTTTACTCAAAATGAGCCTGATGCAAAATCTGATGTGGATTTTGAAGAATTTGAAGACGAATCAACAAGCACTAAGCCATCAATCCAAGAACAATTAAAGGATGCAATAAATTTGCTTGCAGAAATACAAAAAGATGTAAAAA
>JANWKO010000234.1 GCA_025451335.1 Gammaproteobacteria bacterium | reverse complement strand
TAGTATCAATTTGTGTTAGTAATATTGAAAATTTGGATTCCAGTGACTCGGAAGATAATGAATCTGTTTTAAGTTCTAAAGGTGCGCTAGAGGATGCCATAGTTATGTTCCATTTTTATTATTTTTTTAAAAGTCCATTGACCATTGTCTCAACATCAGGGACAGAATGATAAAGCCTAAATTGCTTTTGCACAATATATATTGGGGTTATAAGTCAGCCTTTAACAGGCCTATGCTCTTGAGCGGGTAAAATGTTGATGAGAACTTACATCGCCTGCCTTTCAACATTACATGATATAAGTTTTATTGTTTACTAAGCATTTGATTTTATTAGTTAATTATACTACCAATTTAAGTTATCTTTGATGCTGACCCGAGCATATTTTGATCAGCATTTTATATAATTAAATAAATATTGATCAACAGAGAGATTTAACTATGGCTTTGTCAGCCAAAGAACGTAAAGCTGCGGAACGTTCCAATGCATTTACACGATGCCCATGTTGCAGCTAAACAAGTAGTTGAAAATGAAATTAAACAAAGTGGTTCAGAACTACCTACACCCGAAGAAAAGCAAAGAAAAATTGAAGATGCGGTTGAAAGCATTTTTATAGATACTATGGTTCAATTATTTTTGAATAATTTTAATGAAATATCCAGAATAAAAAATAAGCAAAATAAAAAGCACTATTTAAAAAAATCAGAATCAATTATTATTCCTATTTTTAAAGATACAAATCTATTAATGAAATATACGATAAAACATATAATAAATTTATGATTAACTTTCATCTTTTCCTATAGGTATTAAAAAATGACTGAACGTAATAACAAAAAATCAACATTAATATTAGGTTGTATTTGTTTCATATATTCTCTATTTTCATTTGTGGCTTATGCGCAAAGTAACATTAAACCAGCAATTACTCAGCCTATCCCTGTTTCATCTCTTGTTGGATTTACTAATTATCCTAAATCAGTTAAGAGTCTAATTTCTAAAGCTTTATTATTGTCGAAAGAAAATTTGACATACAAGTACGGCTCAGCCAATCCAAGAAATCAAGGCATGGATTGTTCTGGAACTATTTATTATTTATTAAATAGTCAAGGTGTTAAAAATATACCGCGTTCCGCAAATGATATGTTCAAATGGGCAAAAAATAATGGGCAATTTCATTTTGTTAAGAGAAATGATTTTAATTCTGCAGATTTTTCAAAATTAAAACCAGGAGATTTATTATTTTGGTCTGGAACTTATAACACTCGTGAAGTAAATTCTATTAGTCATGTGATGATATATTTGGGCAGAAATTCAAATGATGAGCCTCTCATGTTTGGCTCAAGTGATGGAAGAACTTATCAAAATAAACAAATGTGGGGTGTGAGTGTTTTCGATTTCAAATTACCAGGAAAAAACGATGCAGCAAAATTTATTGGATACAGTTGTATTCCCGAAATAACTTGCGATTCGTGACTATAGAAAATTAGCTGTTATCTGATTTTACATACAGACACATTTTTATCAGTTAGAGAAACTTTTAGCTGTTTAACTGAATGGCGAATCATTTTTTCCAAAATATAACTTTCTTCACTATATCTGTCATCTGATCTGGAACTAGGAATTTCGTATGTTTCTGGACAGCGGAGACGCGAAAAAATTGTTGTTGCTATAGGATATTGTCTTTCTGCAAAGCGGGCAGTTGCAATGGGATCAGTGATAGTCAATTTTTGTTTTACAGGAAGTTTTATCTCCAAAATATCGCATGATGCATCTAGTATCCTGTTTCTTAAGCGACTGGTGCGTATATCATCGCACAGTTCAAATATTTTTATTAATGAATCAATATTTCCCGGATTATCTTTGAATTTGCGAAAATTTTCTGAAAATGTTTTATATCTTTTACGTCCAAAATAATCCGTGCTCTTTTTCTGACAATCTTTTTGATAATTACGGTCAACGTTTTCCAGTATCTCAATAATTTGCTGATGGTTTTTCATAGGTATTTTTTTCCTAAGTAAATAAGAAGAGGCATAGAAATATCCAAGACAAGTGAAATTATAAGCATTTTTGAGCATTTGTACATAAATATACGACATTTTGTATATATTATAACAATTCTGATTATATTCTGCTCGCATTATCGATAAATAACTCGTTATGGGATACTTGCCACCTCATTTAAACTATGAAAATGTATAGTTTCTCATAACTTGTAAGTTATTGACTTGGTCTTACCGTAAGAACTTTTTCATCATTATTTTCATCAGAGGCTTTTGGTTTAAGAGTATCCCCTATGATTTGCTGTAATTCTTCGTTAGGATTTTTTTGCAAGTAAGATTGAATTTTTTCAAGAAGAGCAGGAAAAGCAATTTGTAAATCCTGTTGAGTAAGCTGAACGAAACTGTCAAATATCCAATTTTGCGAATTTAAATTCTTATGTTGTACTGCCCATTCAACAATATTAGAACAAAAATTTAAATATTCATCCATGGCATCTAAATTGGATTTTAATTCTTTAATTTTTTCTTCATATTCTGGTTTTGTCATTCCTAAATCAATCTTAGTTTGAATTTGTTGCACTTCAGTCTGATATTTTTGGCTAAGATATTCTAGTAATTGATGAAATTCTTTTCCTTGTAAATTTGAAATATTACACCAATCGACCTTCAGTTTTTTATTTATTGCCTCACATTCTTTTTTGAGATTACCTATATTTTCTGCTTTAATTAGTTTTTTTTCTTCTTCAACTCTTCTCATTTCAGCTGCTTTAAAATCCGCTAAGCTCTTTCCGAGTCCGCTCATTATCTTTTTGGTATCTGGTGGAGCATCATACTGTTTAGCAAAAAGATCAGAGGGTCCCGGGGACCAGCCACCTGGAATTGGTTTTGGGACAAGATCAGATCGACCGATATCTGGAGCATATTTCACAAAAAAGAATCTAGAATCTTTTAATAAATTAATTATTTGAATTTGTATGCTAGATCTGTTTTGTTCTAAGAATTTATTAGATAACCTATTGTAGATTTCTGAATAATTTTTGTATGCTTTCTCTAAAGGAATTAAAGATACTCCTTTGCCATCTTTTCCAACCATACCTTCAATGTAAACTAAAGATTGCTTATATTCAGCAAGATTGTCTCGAAGCTGTATTAAATTCGAGTTTATTTCTCTTAATCCATTTAAAGCTTTAGCATCTTCTGGTTTTTTTGTAGAAGGAGAAAGATCTTTAATAGACCGTAAAATTTCTTCAGTTTTTCTTTTAAATCGATCGAATGCCATAAGCAAACCTCTGTCTTTAAAAGATAACACTTATAAAGTCAGTATAGTTTAAAATGATAACTAGTTTGCTAAGGTATGATATCTATTTGATTTCATTTGCTAAATCTATATCCGAGTGTAACATTAACCAGAGATTCTTTTACAACCTCATTGTCATGGCTCTTAATGTTGGCACACTTAGCTGAGATCCTTCTTTTTTTGTGATTGCGAGTTGCTTTTCTAAATCACATTGTTTCACTTTATTTTTCCAAATTGTGAGATGAGTTTTGTCGGTAATTTCTCTTTTAACAACATCAATTTGTTTAGGAGTAAGATCATCTGTATGGCGAAAGTAAGCATAAAGTTGAGCACATATCTCATCGATCTTTTGTTCATAGCTTAGGACGTCATTTTCAGGTTTTAAGTGAAAATCAATCACACAACAAGCTGTAACGCGCACATTGTTCATGTGAAGCGCGGTAAAAAATGCACGATAATATGAATTGTTGCGAATGGATACTGGTATGATTGGGTTTTGTATACTCCAGAAGCCATCAAGCCTAATTACACGAATAGGTGCTTTATTCTTCAATGCAAGCCTGGCTGCTCCTTCATAGACTCTAGGCGGTTCCTGTCCTATTCTTGAAAAATTACCTTGAGGGAAAAGTGCGACACAGCCATTTTCACTAAGTGCTTTGCTTGCTAGTTCTAATGCACCTGCATTAGAAGATTGTTCACCACTGATTTTAATTGGATTTGCTGCTACCGGTATTGCCTTAGCCATTTTCATAAAAGAAGCAACACCGGGTATAGAATTATAAGCATCTGTGGCAAAAAAACGTGGTGGTGTGCCAATCATTTTTGATGTGACAACATCAGCATCCACAAAACCAGTGCGATGTGGACCTATTGCCAGGATTTGCCCCTCTGTATTAGTAATCTCAATATCACCATTCTTGGTATGCAAGTTTGCAAAAAGCCTTAATAAACCAGATACGATGCGAACAAAGCGACTTTCATAGTTAAGTCGATTGTGAGACTCAGCGAATCTTGCGATTAAATAGGTCGTGAAAGCAATGCTAGTAAGTATGAGAGAGGTATTATAGCCACTCGATGAAGAATCATCATAATTCGGGTCTGAATAGTCAACGTTGCGTAGCATGTTAATTTCTCCTTTAAAAATTAAATTTGATATCCTTTCCAGGCTAGCCATGCGCGCATTGTATTATTGGTCCATGGGGATGACAAGTGAAATTCGACAAGAAAAATATTGTGTTTTTAACATATATGTTTATCAAATTAATCTTGCAAGTTTAAGACCCCCACTATAATGCGAAGCATTTACGGTTCAGAGCATGAAAATCTGCGGGCTCATATTGTAAAAAGTAAAAAACTATCTTTATAGTTGCGATGTAAAAGAAGCGCTAACAGATCCTAAAAATCCTCTTCATAATTTAAATGATAAGAAGTGACTGCCTGGTTGCGAAACTATTATGGATTACCAACTCCAATGCGACTCAGGTGACAATACCTTTAATGGATTTCTGTTAATAACGGGGGAATTTATGTTACAGTCGATCGCGTTAAGAAAACGTTAATTTTTAGATGGATTTAAATAACAATGCAAATCTACACGTTTCCTTTAAAAGATCAGATTTTTCACGCCAATGAATTGATGAGAGAATCCGGACAAACAACGTCTGACACCCGGAAAATACGTGAAGCGTTTCAAATCTATCAGAGCGCTGTCGACAATGCAGAATATGCCAATATTCCTGATGCTATGCGTCTTGCTCTGTTTTTGCACCTGAATGATTTAATCAAACATCTTCCCGATAGCAAAGATGCTGTACTGAAAACCATAACAAAACAACTCATGTCTGAAATAAGGCATTTTGAAGAAACCAAATCATCGGATGATATTGCGGAACGAGTTCTTGCGGTGATTTATCATGAGCCCGATAAAAAATATGTTGTTAGTCTTTATGAACAATATGATGCATTATCCAGTCATGCTAGGCTTCGAGTTGCTACAACGCAAGCTGTGATAAAACAAAGACTGAGTTATCTGAATGATCTTTATTTTGGTAAGGGAGAAAAACCCGATCCAATACCTTTTTATCAAACGATATTTTCCTGGCGTGAATTTCTTGTCAAAGACATTCTTGAAAAAAAACGGCAAATCTTAAGCAGTTAATGAGTCAATCACCAAGCTATCGCAAAAGTATTCTGGATTTACTTGCGAAAGCAGTAGAAAATCAATTACCTTTTCTGGATTTTTTTATCAGTGAGCAGGAATACTGTCTAAGACTCATAAAAGTGATTGGTCGTGCTCAACTTGAATATAATATCGCGCATTCAAACGATGCCCTCATTCTCTTTCACGCGCATCAAGCATTGATTTCTCGTTATTATTCTGCGTCCAGGGGAGACCTTAAATACAAAATAGCATCCATTGAGGTATGCACAAAGCTTGCGGTACAGCTCAAGCTTTCATTCGACCCGCGAACTTATTTGTCTGATTTTAAAAATTTTGCTGATGATTCGCGCACACTAGCATGTTATAAAAGAGCAGCCGAGCTGGGTTGCAGTTTAAGTGGTGGCTGATCATCAAATACAAATCAGCGAAGCTGTTCTTCGCGCTTGTAAGTATTCTGATTTCTTTTATCATGATTCTGATTTACTGGTCTGGTTAAAAGACAGTTTAGCTGGTTTAACATTTGAGAGAGCAGATTGCATGCATTGCCAAAATATACATTCTACTCCAATCAACATAACATATTAAAAAATAAATCGGCTGACATTCAAGCTGAAATAAAACAGTTATCGGAAGACTGGTGTACTAGAGAGTTAACAGCAGGTCAACGATGTATGCAATGGATTCAACAAAATACTGCTGCGCTAGACATTCGATCTACGCTCTTCGTCACATTGGAAATAAATCTTATTGCAGCATTTAAAAAGCATCTATACGAACCATCTCCTTCTCATGATTTTGCCGCTTTTTTAAATACATCGATTATTGCAAACGAAAAAACCATTCAATTACAGACAAAACTCATTGAAACAATATTTGATTTTGCTGAAACAACCTTTAGGGACTGTTCTAGCACTGTTTCACAAACGAATTTTTTGGATAGATTTAGCCATCTAACGTTTTTTTTAGTGGTGTCAGCTCTGGATTCTCAATCACTTTTTCATCATTTTGCAGGTCCTGCGCGTTCCATGGTGAAAAGTCTGCAAGAAACTATGTGGCTATTGTTTGTCAAAAATCTTGCACGGCATTTTTTTTCCTCGAGTCGTGAATGGTATAGAAAAATTCCGTTGTATTTACCTATCCCGCTGAATTCACCCATATTGTTAGGTTGTCCACTTGTATTAGCGATCGATATCAACAGCAAGGTTTCTGCGGTTACAACGAGCTGTCATGCCTTATTAGCTTGTGCGAATCTGTTGGTTTTAACAAAAAATCGGGATTTAATTTTAGAGGTACGAGAAAATTATTTGCAATGGTATGATGATTATTTAAATCACAATTTTGGAATCATCGGTAACGAAAGGCTTGGAATGTCTAAGTGGGTAAATAAGTGCAAGCAAAACATGCTGAAAACACTAAAAACAGCTTTATCTACTGCAGAATCCTATCTTAATAGCAGAGCCACCAGTAAAATTTATAAGAAATATCAGGGATTGGCTCAATGGTTGTTGAAATATGCTCCTGCGTGCAGCCCAATGTCACCAGCACCACTGACTGTTTCTATTTATATCGGCGAAGAAACAAAAGATCACTTCAGATCGCTGCAAACATCTGTCATGGCTGCTGATGTCACCACAGCAAAACTTGATCTTTCTTTTCGCAAAAGAAAGAAAGGTCAGGCAATACACCGCTGGTTTGTCAGTCATCGGTCAAGGTTTATCGTTGTTAGGTGATCGCGTGAGTAGTGAAAACCTCGATGATTTTACAACTATGAACAGAATTATTACTCTAGCATTTGCTGCATAGCTTTAAATAACGATGATAATTCTTTTTCGCCATAGCCCAATCCATTGGCGCTTGTTAATGCCTCATTTGTAATTGCAGCATTGAGTAATGGAATACCTAACTTGCGTCCTTGTTCCAATGCAAGTAATACATCTTTCTGCATCAATTTAATCGTGAATAATTGTTCTGCTGGTGGTGAAAGAATGTATTGAGCTCGTTGCTGAATTCCAGGAGAAGCAATGGCGCTATGATTTATAATTTCAATTGCATTTTTAAGATCAAGACCTGCTTTTTTTATCAGAAGGATACTTTCAGATAAGACATGGAACTGTACAGCTAAATTAATATTGATTGCTAGTTTTAAATATAGGGCTTGACCATTTTTACCAACATAAAAAACATTGGAACAAAGTGATTCTAAGATAGGTTTGGCTTTTGTGAAATAATTTTCATCTCCACCAACCATTATCGTTGCTTTTCCTTCTTTTACCATAACGGGATTGCCTGAAATGGGCGCATCTAACATGGCTCCTTTGCTAGCATGAATTTTATTAGCCAATTTAATGCTAATTTCCGGTGATATGGTACTCATGTCGATGATTAGTTTGTCATTTAGCGAAGTTGATAATAAACCTTCTTTGCCTTCAACAATTTCATCTACGGCATGGTCATCACTCAATGATAAGAAAATTACCGAACATTTTTCAGCGAGTTTAACTGGGGAATCTGCCCATTGCATGCCAACTTCGATAAGAGAATTAGCTTTATCTTTTGTTCTATTATAGCCAAGAACAGTGTATCCAGCATTTATCAACCGAGTCACTAATTGACTACCCATTTGACCCAGACCAATAAATCCGATTGTTTCAAAAATTACATTAGCGGCTTTTTTACTCATTGACAGTACCTTGTCTGGTTAGCTTCCCATTACACCTTTTTCAATGCGCTCACCGATATCGTTATCGATATTTTTCCAGTATTCAAAAGCTCTTTTTAAAACAGGTTCGCTGACACCATCTTTTAGGTGCCCTACTACATTGCTAACTAGTCTATCACGGGCTTCATCATTCATTACCTTACGCACAAGAGCATTAGGTTGAACAAAATCGTTATCATCTTTGCGGAGTGTGTATGCTTCTCTAACAAAATTTCCACTAGCCTCCCATGTTGCTACTTCTGGGTTTCTCGAGCTGTCAGCACTTGGCCCTCCTTTTGAGTTAGGTGCGTACACAGGATCAGAAACATTTTCGACACGCATGATGCCATCTTTACTATAACTATGAACTGGACATTTCGGTTTATTGACGGGTATTTGTTTGTAATTCACACCCAATCTTGCTCGGTGAGCATCTGCATAGGAAAACACTCTGGCTAGCAACATTTTGTCAGGACTGATTCCCGTACCAGGTACCATGTTGTTAGGCTCAAATGCAGCTTGTTCGATTTCAGTGTGATAATCCGTTGGATTGCGATTAAGAGTTAATGTGCCAACTTTGACAAGAGGATAATCTGCATGCGGCCAAACCTTGGTAAGATCAAACGGATTAAAACGATAGGTTTCTGCGTCCGCGAACGGCATAATTTGCATATACAACGTCCAGCTCGGGTAATCACCTCGATTGATAGCTTCGTATAAATCACGAGTATGATAATCACCGTCAGTACCTGCAAGTCTATCCGCTTCTTCCTGTGTTAGAAAATCGATTCCTTGGTTGGTCTTGAAATGATACTTAACCCAAAATTTTTCACCTTGAGCATTCACCCACATATAAGTATGACTTGAGTAACCATTCATGTTGCGCCATGTTTTTGGTATGCCACGATCACCCATCAGGTACGTTACTTGATGCGCGGATTCAGGCGAAAGCGTCCAAAAATCCCATTGCATGTCATGATCGCGTAAATTGTTATTGGCGCGACGCTTTTGAGAACGAATAAAGTGTTGAAATTTCATTGGATCACGTACGAAAAAAATAGGTGTATTATTCCCGACAAGATCAAAGTTCCCTTCGCTAGTATAGAACTTAACTGCAAATCCTCTAGGGTCTCGCCAAGTATCAGGGCTTCCACGCTCCCCTGCTACAGTTGAAAAACGAATAACAATATCTGTTTTGGTTCCTGGCTGGAATACAGCCGCTTTTGTATATTTGCTTACATTGTCTGTTACCTCAAAAAAGCCAAACGCTCCACCACCTTTTGCATGAGGTTGACGTTCAGGAATTCTTTCACGATTAAAGTTAGCCATTTGCTCAATGAGATAATGATCATGTAGCAAGATAGGACCGTTCGGTCCAATAGTCAGAGAATATTCATCACTTGATACGGGCATGCCAGAATCTGTTGTCGTAAATTTTTTATCGTCCTTGTTTGCCATGTAACATATCTCCCTAATAAAATTTGCAAATGATTCCTATAACTATATTTTATCAAGATTTTCATATTAAAAGGATCTCAAGAGAATTTTTTAATTCAACACAAGAAAAAATTTGTTAGTTTATTTTGATTTTGCGTAAAATCTATAATGGGTAAAGCCGGGATTCTTGTCACTACACCCCATAAGCTATAGTTTAGAATTAATTTAAAGCAACTCGACTGTATTTTAGACAATTTTTCAAAAAATTATCAGTAATTTTTATCGTGCTACATGAAAATAAATAACAATTATTCATACGCTTATAGCTTATGGGGTGTAGTGACAAGAATCCCGGCTTTACCCGTTATTTGTCCGTTGAGAAATATTAATTAATAATTTTGGCAGTCTTGACACTTGTATATACAATGGTATATACTACAAATATGAGATTCGAATGGGACGAAAATAAGAACAACAAAAATATCAGCGTGCACGGAATTGATTTTCGTGATGCGCATTTAATATTTGAAAACCCTGTGCTGATTAAAAAAGATAACCGCAAAGATTACGGTGAAGAAAGATTAATAGGCTTAGGCGAGTTATTTAAAGTCACTATAATCATAATCTTTACAAAACGCGCAAGCGCAATACGAGTTATATCAATTAGGAGGGCGAACGAAAATGAGCGCAAAATCTACCAAGAAAAGTTCAAGAAAAAGTCGCACTGACTTGACTAAGCTGCGCAAAAAAGACGACAAAGACATAAATTATGCAGACAGCCCAGCAACAACCAAAGAGTTTTGGGCAGATGCGGAAGTTTTTATGCCTAAAAACAAAGTGCCTATTTCATTGAGGCTAGATGAAGACATCGTTGATTTTTTCAAGGAAGAGGGGAGTGGTTATCAATCGAGAATAAATGCTGTTTTAAAAGCTTATATGAACTCTCACCCACACAAGCATAACCATAAATAAAGTTATCCCCAGTTTTTGTGGATAAACTTGTGTATGATTCTATAATAACTATACATGAGAAACGAAATAGACCTCAAATCCTATTAAGTTCCTAGTAAATAAAAAATAGACAAATTTAGAGTCAAAAAAAACAATCGTGAGTGGTTTTACTCATTTCAACAAATTGAACTTAGATCACAACACGAAGCGACTTATAATTATATTTCCTCATTTGGGGAGGGTTTTATGGCATATACAGCATTAGATATTGTTAATGCATTTTAAAACCTTGTCAAATTTTCTCACGGTAATGGTACTATTTTTATTAAACTGATTACCTTAACGGAAAGCGTTTTTCGGATGCGTTGTTCGTCGATATTCAGAATCAATAGATGCAACTTTTTCGTCAAAAATATCCATTAAATTTAAACCTATTTGCCTACCCGCATCTGACATTTTTTTAAAAGCATTTGGATCTGCGTTGATAATGATTGCATACTGTTCCAGCGCTTTCCCTGTTTCTCCCTTATCATGATAAAGAAATGTTAATACACAACGTAAATAAATGTAATTTCTATCTATGTGATCATTGATCATTTTTCGAATATCTTTATTTTTAAATTTTGGATTTTCAAAATTTATACAATAAAGATATAATAATAATGCGTTTAAGGGTTTTGTTTGCCAATTTTTCTCAGAAGAGATTTTGTTAAAATAGACTATTAAACCTGCTTTTTTATTTATTATTTTTAATAGATGAGTTTCAACTTCTTCTGGAGAAATAATCTCAGGATGATCGATAGATAATTGATGTAGAGCATTTCCGGCTTTATATTGAGTATTTTCATCACTCAAAGACTGAAGATAGTAATTTTTTCTCTCAGACAATGTCAACCCTGGACATTTATCAGCAATATAAAAAGCAAGTCTGGCATTTCCTTCTGAAAAATGTTTTTTTGCCCAGTCAAAAAACGATTTATTTAATATTTTTTCTGATATAAAATACGGCAAAAATACCTTATCGCTTAGAATCATATCTCCTACAGTTTCAGCTCCAACGTAAGTATTATTGATAAAATCGAGTGCCTTTTCGGTATTAATAATTTTTAATAATTTAAAAACATTTGCAGTAAAAGTAATACATTCATACCAATCCGTTTGACTTGGCGTGAATATCTCAAAATATAAATCAATTGCATGGATTTTTAATACACGACTTTTTTCAGAATCATTCACAATGTTCGAAAAAATACACATAATAATACAATTTTGCTTTTTTACAATAACATCATCCGCGTCTCTTTTTAGCATCTCATTAAAATGTTGTAGATACTCTTGAGGTATATCTTATCAGGCTCCCATTAGGCCTTCTAAAATAACTACGATGCAATGATTCAGCTTGATATTGTTCTTTATAATCACCTTGATGATATAGCGGTCCAAATTGAGTAGTATAAAGATTTCTAAATGTTTTTGGTTCTCGAGATAAGTCACGAAAAACTTTGCTCACAGTTGAAAACGCAGCAAAATCTTTTTGATCCAAAAATGAAGTAATGTTTAGTATAATATTTCAATTGGGCTTAGAACTTTGCTTGTTGCTGGATTTGTTAGGGATTCTAAACGCAAACGTTTTTCTTTGTCGCTTGCTCTTGTGACCATTCTATTCAATACTATGGTTTTTCTTTGCTTGTCTTTATCTTCTGTGTGTGGCATAAAAAATCCTCATGATGTTAAATCGTTTTTTAATAAATTCTGATAGGTCTAAATCAAAACGTCCCAGGTTTCGCACCCTTTTCTGATTTAATTTAGAGCGCAATGATGGGCAAATTATATACGATTTGGTTATAATTTAACTAGGGTACTGAATACCCTAGTCAAATGGACGCCTATATGGGGCTAAAAGACTAAGATTTATAACACCTTGATTTTTTTAATTATTCAGAAAAATAGAATAAGTATTTAAATCTGATAAAATACATATATACATTCGGTCGGAAAAAACCACTCAATCATGTAATTAGGAAAAGAGGATTTTCTATGAAAGAAAAAATGATCAATCAACCCATTAG